>JBGVLG010000145.1:0-9596 GCA_045124155.1 Anaeroplasma sp. | reverse complement strand
ACTAATAGTCTATCAAGTAATCGGATGGTAGTCTTTCTAGACAAGGTGTAGGCAACTTACCAATATTATTCGGTTGACTAAAATTAATTTAGAAGATAGAAGTTAGCATCTTATGACTTATAGTCATGAGAGGTTCAAATTTAATGACATTTATAGAAATTATTGCAATTATTCTTGCAATATTAATAGTTATTTTAGTAGTTGCTTCTAATATTTATAAAATTAAGAAAAAAGGTACTTGCTCTAGTTGTTCTTGCTGTGATGGAAGCTGCAATGAAAAAATAGAAAAAACTATTAATAAAATAAAATTAGAACTAGATGATAAATAATATTTATGAAAAGTAATGAAAATGTAAACATTTTCAAATAATTGTAAGCATTTACCAAATGAAAATGTGTTTTCATTATATTAAAAAATAGTAAAATAATAGTCGAGGAAGGTGATTTAAATGATATCTTATGTTATTATAGGTATTTCAATTGCCGCAGTAGTAGCAATAGCTAGATATTTAAAATCAATTACAAATGACTACAACGGCTATTATAAAAATAAATAATAGATTATTTATATGATAAAGCTTATTTTCTTAAAGAATAAGCTTTATTTTTTACTTGTAGATATAATATTATTATGTTATAATTTTTTGGAATTAATTTATTAATAAATAGGTGTTAAAATGGAGCGATATAAGGAAATAGAAAGAACAATTATTAAAACCTATCGTGCTGGATTATGGAGTAGGTTTGTTAAGGCTATTAAGGAGTATGAATTAATAAAAGAAAATGATCATATTTGTGTTTGTATTTCAGGGGGTAAGGATTCTATGCTTATGGCTAAGCTATTTCAAGAGCTATTAAGACATTCAGATTTTCATTTTGAAGCAACCTATTTAGTAATGAATCCTGGATATAATCAAGAAAATTTAGAATTAATAAAAAGTAATCTAGAATTATTAAATATACCAGCTTTATTTAGAGAAACAGATATTTTTGAAATTGCAAATTTACAAGAAAAAAGTCCTTGTTATTTATGTGCAAAAATGAGAAGAGGAGCTTTATATAAGCTTGCGAAGGAATTAGGCTGTAATAAAATAGCATTAGGTCATCATTATGATGATGTTATTGAAACTACTTTAATGAATATGTTAAATGTTGGTTCATTTCAAACAATGCTACCTAAACTTCATAGTGAAAATTATGAAGGAATGGAATTAATTAGACCAATGTATTTAATTAGAGAAAGAGATATTATTCGTTGGAGCAATTTTAATGAATTAAAATTCATTCAATGTGCTTGTAGATTTACAGAAAATAGAAAAGAAGATGAGATTCATACAGGATCTAAAAGATTAGATACTAAAAAGCTAATTAAAGAATTATTAAATTATAATCCTTTTGTAGAAAAAAATATTTTTAAGGCTGCAACTAATGTTAATATAGATAAGATATTAGGCTATAAAAAGGATGGAGTATATCATAATTATTTAAAAGATTATGATAAGGAGGATAAAGAGTAATGCTATATAATCAAATATTAGTTAGATTTGGAGATTTAACCTTAAAGGGTAAAAATCAAAATACCTTTTTAAGAGCTTTATATAAGCTAATTGAATGTAAGCTTAAAGGTCTTCAGGTTGAAATAGAAAATAGACATGATAGAGTATATATTCATTTAAATAATGAAGATGTAAATAAGGTTATTGAAAGATTAAATCTAGTATCAGGAATATCTTCATATTCATTAGTAGTTAAATGTAGTACTGATATAGATGATATTAAAAATAATGCATTAGCATTAATGAAGGAAAGAGTAAACACTAAAACTTCATTTAAGGTAAATAGTAGAAGAGCAGATAAATCATTTCCTCTTCATTCTATGGAATTAACTAAGGTAATTTCTAGTTATGTATTAAGAAATCATAGTGATTTAGTAGTAGATGTACATAATCCTTCTGTTGAATTAAATATTGAAATTAGAAATAATGCTTGTTATTTATATAATACAAATATAAAAGCTTTAGGAGGCTATCCAGTAGGAATTGCAGGAAAGGGATTATTAATGCTATCAGGTGGAATTGATTCTCCCGTTGCAGGTTTTTTAGCAATGAAGCAGGGTGTAGATATTGAATGTATTCATTTTGAATCTACCCCACTTACTTCTATTGAATCAGCTCAAAAGGTTGTTGATTTAGTTAAGAAGCTTGCTAAATATGCTCCAAATAATAAAATAATGGTACATATGGTACCATTTAAGGAGCTTCATATGGCACTATTAGATAATGTGCCTGAAAGCTATAATATTACAATAATGAGAAGAATGATGTACCGTATCGCAACAAAATTAGCAATTGAAAAAAATTGCTTATGTATTATTAATGGAGAATCAGTAGGCCAAGTTGCTAGTCAAACCTTAGGTAGTATGAATACTATCAATTCGGTTACTAATTATCCTATTTTAAGACCATTATGTACTTATGATAAACAGGATATAATTAATATATCAAGAAAAATTGATTGTTATGATTTATCAATTAAACCATTTGAGGATTGTTGTACAGTATATGTGCCAAAGGCTCCTGCAACATCTCCTAAGATAGAAAAAGCATTAGAATATGAAAAACTTTTTGATTATGAGGCTTTAGTTAATGAAGCAGTAGCTAATACTAATAGTATCTTAATTGATAAGGATAGTGATTTAGATTTATCTTTTTTAGGATTAGAGGTTCGTGAGGTTCTAAAGGAATTAAAATCAGAATAGCTTTTTTGTATAATTTGTCTTTTTGTGGTTATCATAATAACTGCAAGGAGGTGAAGCTTGATGGCAAGAAAAAGCTCTAATTCTTCAAATACAAGTCAAGAAAACGGCTCAATTGGTGGTAACATGACTAAAAAAGCTGTAGAAAAGGCTAAGAAGACTACTGATACAGAAGCATTAAAGGAAGAGGTTGCAAATGAATTAGGTATTACACCTGGTAAAAATGCAACTGCTGAGGAAAATGGTCGTATCGGTGGTGAAATGACTAAGAAGCTATATAATAAAGGAAAAAACAAGTAATTTAGCTAAATTAAGGTATTGAATATCAAAAAATTCAATACCTTTTTTTCTTTATGAAAGCGTATCTAATTTAATAAAAAAACAATTAATTGTTGAAAAAAAATATTACAAATGATATAATTTTCATCGTTGTGAAATGGGGGATATTTTGATGATTAGAAAAGAAAAAAGTGTTATTAAGCAAATTGAATATTCTTATCAATTAAAATCAGGATATTGTGTAACTGAAACTTTAGAGTCAAAAGAAGAAAAAATTTTAATTAAAAAGATTAAAGAAAAAGATACAATTGAATTTAAAACAGTATCTGGCCATACATTAACCCTAGAAGCAATTGAAAGCTCAGCAGTAATATTTAATGATAATTTTAAAGGTGCTGATAAAAAAATAGAGGTTTCATTTGGCAGTTTTGAAGAGATTAATACCAAAATAGAATCAGATTTATTTGATTTAGTTCGTATATATGTAAAATAAGACTTTATAGTCTTTTTTTTTTATTATGATATAATTCTCTATCTATCTTTCATATATTTTTGGCTTAATATTTTTATTTCAAGACATAAAAAAAGCTTTGATTCAGCATTTATACTGTATCAAAGCATTCTCTTCTTAAATGGTGACCCGTACGGGGTTCGAACCCATAAGTGCATGCGTGAAAGGCATGTGTGTTAACCGTTTCACCAACGGGCCATTTAGCAATAAGATTATATCATACCAAAACTAAAAGTCAACATATATTTTTTCATTTTATATTTTTTCAACATATATTATCCTAATAATATAATAATTTAAAAAAAATTATTTTTTTAATTATAAAATATTTATTTTATGATAAAATATTTATAGATAAATAGCTATAATTAAAATTAATATAAATTGGAGGAAATGATATGAAATATGTTATTACAATTGGTAGAGAATATGGAAGTGGAGGACGCTTCATTGCTCAAAAGGTAGCAGAAAAGCTTGGTATTAATTTTTATGACAATGAGCTTTTAGCTAAAGCTAGTGAAGGTTCAAGTTTATCTGAAACTGTATGTAAGCATTATGATGAAAAAAAAGATGGCTTTATTGGTGCAAATATAGGATTATATTCATATGATATGTCTTTAGGCCAAAAGGTATTTTTAGCTCAATTTGAGGCAATTAAACGTATTGCAGAAAATGAATCTTGTGTCATAGTGGGACGTTGTGCTGATTATGTACTTAATGATCACCCTAATTTAGTAAGTATTTTTATTTGTGCTCCAATGGAGGATAAAGTAAAAAGAAGTGTAAAATATTATGGATTACCTGAAGCAAAGGCAGAGTCTATGATTAATAAAAAGAATAGACAAAGAAAAGGCTATTATAATTTCTATACTGATAAGGATTGGGGTAAGGCTAGTAACTATGATTTATGTATCAATTCTAAAATTGGAATTGATGAAACAGTAAACGCAATAGTAGCCTATGTAAAGGGAAGATTTAATTTAGAATAATATGTTGACAAGAGATATTCATTCTAATAATGAAACTGTGAGTGTTGCATTATATGAATTAAAAGTTTCTATAAATCTTGCAAGGCATGATAAGGATAAGCTTTTATGTCTTATTACTGGATATGGTAGTAGTGGAAAAACTCATAAAATTAAAACTGCTATTATAGAAAAATTAGATGAATTAAAAGCTAAAAAACAAATTAAAGGATATTTATTAGGAAGCGAATTAGATATCTTTAATTTGAATTATCAAAATTTTTCACATAAAGATAAAATACCTAAATCTGATTTTAATAGACCAAATCCAGGAATAATATATATTGGATTATAGTAAAAAGGTTACTATTTCGTAGCCTTTTTATAATTTTTAATATAATTAATTATTTCATCGGGATCATCTAAAAATACTACTAAATCCATGTTTTCTTTTGACATAAAATTTTCATCAACTGTATGTAATAAAAATTCCTTCATCTTATCATAATATCCATTAATATTATAAATAACAATAGGTCTATCATTTTGACCAAGACTTTTTAATACATAAAGTTCAAAAAATTCTTCATATGTACCAATACCACCTGGAAGAACAATAGTCGCATCAGACATTTCAATTAAAAGTTTTTTTCTTTCTCTCATAGTATCAGTAAAAATAAATTCATCACTATCTTTTACTAATACGCCTGGTTCATCAAAGAATTTAGGTGAAATTCCAATTGTATAAGCTTTTCCCTCTTTTGCTCCCCTATATGATGAACCCATTAATCCTGTTTCACCACCGCCAAAAATAAAGCTAAAACCATTTTCTCCTATTATTTTACCTAATTCATAGGCTTTTTCATAATATATTTTATCTAATGTAGTACTAGATGCCCCATAACAACAAATTCTCATATTTTTTACCTCAGAAAAATTATATCAAATTGTAATATTTAAGTCTATATAAAAAAATAGTAGTTTAAATAATTTTAATATGCTATAATACCTCTAGAAATAATTTTGAGGTGTATTATGAGTGTTTTAAAGTGTACTGATGTATCATTTTCATTTGGAAATAGAGTTATTTTAGAAAATGCATCCTTTGTTATGCAAAAAGGTGAGCATATAGGATTAATAGGCTTAAATGGCGAAGGAAAATCAACATTTATTAAAATGATTACAGGAGAATTAACTCCTGATAATGGTAAAATTGAATGGTGTAAAAGAATCACTACAGGCTATTTAGACCAATATACCTCATTAACAAAAGGCAAAACAATTCGTGAGGTACTACAAGAGGCATTTCAGCATATGTATGATCTAGAAGCTGAAATGAATGAACTTTATAATAAAATGTGTGATTGTACTGAAGAGGAAATGCAGGTTTATTTAGAGGATACAGGAGAGATTCAATCAGAATTAGAATCCTCTGGCTTTTATACTCTTGATAGTAAAATAGAGGAAGTTGCAAATGGTTTAGGTTTAGGTTCAATAGGATTAGACCATGATGTTGCAAATTTATCAGGAGGACAAAGAAGTAAGGTATTATTAACTAAGCTAATACTAGCTCAGCCAATGATTCTTATTTTAGATGAACCTACTAATTTCTTAGATGAAGAACAAATCGCTTGGTTAGAAAATTATTTAGCTAATTATGAGAATGCCTTTATTTTAGTTTCTCATGATGTATCCTTTTTAAATAAAGTAGTTAATGTTATTTATCATATGGATGATGGTACTTTAACTAGATATACAGGAAATTATGATAATTATATGCAAATGTATGAACTAAAGAAAAAACAACAAAATATGGCATATGAGCGTCAACAAAAGGAAATAAAAGCATTAGAAACCTTTATTGCTAAAAATAAAGCTAGAGTAGCTACAACTGATTTAGCTAAATCTCGTCAAAGAAGATTAGATAAAATGGAAATTATAGATAAAGCGAAAGAAGTTATTAAGCCTAGTTTTAAGTTTAAAGAATGTGGTGCCTCTGGCAAATTTGTTTTTGTAGCAAATGATTTAGTTATTGGATATAATGAGCCATTATCAAATAAAATAAATTTTGTTATTGAAAGAGGTCAAAAGGTTGTTATAAAGGGAGCAAATGGTATTGGTAAATCGACATTATTAAAAACATTATTAGGTATTATTCCTCCATTAAATGGAGAATGTAAGCTTGATTATAATATCCATTATGGATATTTCCAACAAGAAGAAGAATATTCAAAAAATTCTGCATTAGATGAAATATGGAATATGTATCCATCAATGACTAATGCTGAGGTTCGTGGAGCTTTAGCCTCTTGTGGACTTACAAAGGATAAAATAGAATCTTTAATGATGGTATTATCAGGTGGAGAAGCAGCAAAGGTTCGTTTATGTAAAATAATGTTAAAGGAATGTAATACTTTAGTATTAGATGAACCTACTAATCATTTAGATGTATACGCAAAAGAATCTTTAAAAGAAGCAATAAAAGCCTTCAAGGGTACAGTAGTTTTAGTTTGCCATGAGGCTGATTTTTATCAAGATATTGTAACCGATGTATTTGATGCTGAAAAATGGACTACAAAGATTTTATAAGAGGTTTATATGAAGGAATATAAAAACATTAAAGTTGGATATATACCAGATTGTGAAATAGAATATAATAAAAAGAAATATTTAATTCATGATGTAATTGATGGTGAAGATATTTTAGTTGATACTGATAAAAACTATCCTGTATTAAATAAAGTATTAAAACCTAGTAAATATCGTATTAATGATGGATGTATCTATCAACATAGCTGTGGTGCTTGTCAATTTATGCATGTGTCTTATGAGCATGAACTTGAATTAAAAAAGGAATATATTAATGATTTATTTAAACCATTTCATCTGAAAAAGATTATTAATATTAATCCTATGCCATCTCCATATAATTATAGAAATAAATCTATAATGACCTATAAAATGTCAAAATCAAAAAAAGTAGTTTGTGGTTTATATCAAGAATATTCTCATAATATTGTTACAGTAGATAATTGCATGCTGCAAAAAGAAGAATCTAATAATATAATAAAGAATATTAATCAAATATTAACTAAAAATAAAATAATGCCTTATGATGAAAGAACAAGATCAGGCATTATAAGACATATCTATATTAGATATGGCTTTAATTCTAATGAAATAATGCTTGTATTTGTAACAAATGGGGAAATGTTTCCAGGTAGAAATAATGTAATTAAAGATATTATAAAAGCTAATTTAGGAATTACAACAATAATTCAAAATTATAATTCTCGAGATACTTCTATAGTATTAGGAGATAAAGAAAAGGTATTATATGGTCCTGGTTTTATATATGAAAAAGTAGGAGATTATAAATTTAAAATATCTCCTAAATCTTTTTTTCAAGTAAATACAATAGGAATGAAAATATTATATGATTTAGCATTATCTAAATCAGGTATTACTAAAAATGATATAGTAATTGATGCTTATTGTGGAGTAGGTACTATTTCTATATTTGCAGCAAAATATGCTAAACAGGTTATAGGAGTTGAATTAAATAAAGATGCAATAAAAGATGCAAATATAAATGCTAAAATAAATAATATTAATAACATTCAATTTATTGCAGATGATTCAACAAATTTTATGACTCATCTAGCAAAAAATAGAACTAAAATAGATGTAGTAATAATGGATCCACCTAGAGAGGGATCTACTAAGCAGTTTATTAATGCGATAGGATATTTAAAGCCTAAAAGGGTAGTATATGTAAGTTGCGATCCTAAGACACTAAAAAGAGATCTATATACATTTATTGATAATGGTTATGATATTGATTCTATTGAGTGTGTAGATATGTTTCCAAAAACGACTCATGTTGAAGTCGTAGCATCACTATATCGAAAAGACACTAAATAATATTAAAATAGGGCTAAAATTACTGTTTTATGGTCATTTTATTTTAACCCTTATTTTCATTTTTGACAGATTATGAATATTGATTAGTTTTATTCTAAAAATGGTAAAAATTGCGACAAGGTTGCATACGGAAACATATGAGGGACATATCAAATGATATGGTTTTAGGCTAAAACACAACGTATCTAGTATGCAAAAAAAATGGAGTCCGGGAACATATGAAAATAAATAATTGCTAGATAAATGTAAAAGTTGTTTGTTCATAATATGGTGGTGTAGTTGCGGTTGCTCCCAAATTATTGTTTTAAAATTTAACTCCACATCTTGTGTGGTTACAAATGGAATCATATTTGTTATAATTTCTATTGAAATGAGGTATGCTTATGGATCAAGAAAAAATTGGAAAGTTTATTGTTGAACTCAGAAGAGAAAAAAAACTTACTCAAAAAGAATTGGCAGATAAATTAGGTGTGACAGATAGAGCGGTTTCTAATTGGGAGACAGGAAGAAGATTACCAGATTATTCCCTATTACCTGATTTATGCAAAGCTTTATCTATCTCTATTAATGAATTTTTTGTAGGTGAAAGAATAAATGATGAAAATTATAAAGAAGTAGCTGATGAAAATTTATTTAAGGCATTAAGCGAAAGCTCTTTTACATTAAAAGAAAGAATTACTTCCTTTAAAAAGAAATGGATAAAAGATCATCTGTTTGAATTAATATTAGAAATGATTATATTAATTGGAATAATTATTGCAGGAATTATATTAAATAATGGTTTAACTGTTATTGGATGTGTATTAGGATTCATTTGCAGTATTGTACAATATAATAGAATGATGGCATTCATTGAAAACTGTGCTTATAAAAAAGAAAATAATTAATTAAATATGTGAAAAAATAAATCCTCCTATAGGCTAGAAAATGGTTCTTACGCTTGATAGGGTATAGAACTAGAATAATCAAAAAGTTTTTTGTAAGATGATTTAAAATATAATCATCTTATTTTTTTTGATTTCATTGTTCTCATAATCGGGTATTTGTGATATAATCATATTGAAAAGAGTTGATAATATGGGATTTAAAAAATATGACATTTTTAATGTTAATAACAATATATTTGGTAATGATTTTAAGGTGTATGATTATAAAGAATTTG
>JBGVLG010000144.1:0-5122 GCA_045124155.1 Anaeroplasma sp. | reverse complement strand
GGAATCATTACTATACACATCTATGAATATAAACTCTTGTAATTCCATCAGTAACTCTTCATTAAATACTAGATTACCATTTTCATCTGTACAAGTTTCAAATTTACAAAGTAGATTAATATTATCTATACTTTCATCTAGTAATTGTATCTCATTAAGCAAATCTTCTATCTTTAATCTTAATATTAATTCATTATCCATCTCTTGACTTAATTTAACTCTAGTTTCATTTTCTTCAACAACAAATTCTTTTAAAATATATTGTTCGATTAATCTTTTATAACATTCAATTTGAGATATTGATATTTGCCATTTAGTTCTATTTAACGCTAATTCAGTTTCCTTAGATGCTTTTTCTTCTGTCAATTCTTGCCATGTAGGTATTCTAATTTCTACCATTTCATCATATTTATTTAATGCACTTATTAATTCATTTGACATTTCTTTTGTTTCTTTGAAATATGAGAAATCCATTAAAAAGTCATATCCACCTATTATATATCTACCTATATCCAATTCCTCATTACCTTTTAATTTTAGTAAAGTAATAAGTTCCTCTGAATTATTAGTTTTAGTTTTAGATTTAATATAATTATCTTTTGATAAACATATCTTAATTTCTTCACCTATTGTATCAAGATTTAATAAATCTATCTTTCTATTAACTGAATCAAATATGGGAAGAAAATTAAATTGCTCTGCTAAATCATTCTTAATGAATTCCATATAATTTGTATTTACTGACTCTTGCCATCTCATACGTGGACTTTCATCTTCATTATATACAATTAAAGGGTCTACATAATTTAAACTCCAACCTACCTCTTTAAGCAAAGAATTTAAACTATATATATCTTGTTCTATATCATCATCAAGAATTTGTACACCAAAATCTTCCATATCGATAGGTCTTCTGATTAATATTTGTTCTCCACTCATAGCTGTTACTTCTAAACTACCACTTATTTTATTTACTTTTATTTCTTCTATAATAAAATATTCATTATCATTCAAAAGTAAATATCTTTTAGGCTTTATTTCGTCATAAGCAAGATTATTTATTTTTTTTCTTCCATCTTGACTTATAATATATTTATTTATCTTTAAAGTTAATTTATCGACTTCATCTATTGTTCTTTCAATTGATACAATGGTAGAAGTAGGTAACTCCATAATTGGTTGTCTTGAAACTTTACAAAGGACAAGAGATTCAATTTGACCTATGCTCTTGATATTAATTCTCATTGGTTCACCTCCTTATCCTATTTTATGAGTGGGAATTCACATATTATCTTAACCCTACAATTACCACCTAATGTTATAGTATTTTTAACTCTAGGTTTAAGACTAATCCATTTTCTATTACAACAATTAAACTTATTGATACCATTGTCAGCTTGAACTATTTTAGTAAGATTATCTACAATTACTTTTTCATCAGTACCCAATCCTAATATTCTCATATCATTTATTTCATTTATAGTTGATGTATCGCCTAAATTAGTAACTTCTATTATAGGATAATAAATTTTTCTACTTTGATTAAATATTTCTATTGATGTATTTCCGTTTACTACTATTTCATATTCTTTTCTTCTATATGCATATTTGCTATAAGGTTTAAATATAACTTTTAAATATCCTTTATTATTAAATGTTAATACTTTCTGTATACCAACAACTTTAAAATAATATATTAAATCTTTATCATCATCCGATATAAATGGAGCAAAGTTTTCCGTACATAACCAATCCATAATTTGTTCCATATCTACTAAATTAATATCAATGGCCTCCATTGTAGTAGGGTCGTATATTACTAAATTTAATTCTATATCACTAGATTCCGAAAATGATTCAGTATAATATGGATTATATTCAACTAAGTCGTTTTCAATTGATATATTAGATGTATATTCTACTCCTATATCATTAAACATATTGGTATCAAAAGTGGCAATTGATACATTCATATCTCGACTATAAATTCCATTAAATGTAAAGTTGGGATTTATAAACAATTATTTCACCTTCTTTCTAACATCTTATATGTTTATATAGATAGAGTGTAGGAACTATTTCTAATCCCTACACTCTATTATACTATTTTAATTATTAATTTGTGACATTTTATATACCATTTGTAATTTCTTTTAACATTCTTTCGTTTTCTTCTTTTATCATATCCTCAATTTTGCCTAATGTAATATCATCAACACTACCACTTACATTAATAATAGTATCTCCGACTGTAACAGTTTTACTATTACCACTAGTATAAGTAGGTATATTAGTTGGAGCAACTTGTGTAGCTGATATAACATTGAAATTTTGTAATCCTAATTTTTCATTAATATCTGCAATTTGTTGCATAGTATTTAGAGCAACATTAAGATTAGATACTAATTCATTTTTAATTATATCTGCCATTACTGAATAACCTTCAGCCGAATCATTAACTGATTGAATTAAAGCGTCTTGTAAAGTTTTTACTTCACCATTTATTTCAATAAAACCACTTGATATAGCTTGTGCAACCATTTTAGCAATATTAGTTTCAGAGAATTTTTCATCTAATGAAGCAAGAAGTTTTTCTTGTTCTTCTTCTAATTTATCTATCTCGTCATCTATATTACTTTCATAGTTCTTATCAATACGGTCTTGAGTAGTTTCTTCTAATTTTTTCTGTGCTTCTTCAATTTCTTTTAATATTTCAGATTGACGTTTTAATCCTGCAATTGAATTATCTTTTCTAGCTGTTTCTAATTTCTTTTGTAAATCTGCTATTTCTTTAGTTTGTTCATTAATGGATTTTTCATAATCTTGTTCATCTCTCATATCTTGATATGCTTTCTTCTCTTTTTCAAGTAATTTTATTCTTTCATCTGTATATTTTTCTATTTCATCTTTACGTCTTTCATATTCTTTTTCTATTATTTTAGTAATTTCTTCTTCTATATCTTGTGTAATTTCTAATTGGTCTTTATATGCGTCTTTTATTTCTTTCTCTAAATCCGAATATTTTCCAATTAAATCAGGTAATTCATTAGATTGTAAATCAAAATACTCTTCAGTTAAGTCTTTTAATTTTTCTATATCTTCAGTATTTTGATAATATTCCATCATTTCTTTATAATTTAGAATGTTACCTTCATTGTCGAAACTAAATCCATATTTTCCTAAGTCCTCTTGATATATTTTCATTTGTTGTCTAACTTTGCTAATTATATCTCCTTGAGTAACTAATTGTTGATTCATTAATTCAATAGATTCATTTATCAAATTAATTTTATCTACACCATAAGCATATTCTAATTCATTGTTAATTAATTCTAATCTATTTGATAATTTATCAAATTGTTGATTAAGAATAGTTAAGTCTAACTCTCCAACAAATAGTTTTACTTCTCTTGTAAGTTTTTCTATCTCATTAGCTAATTCTTTAACTTCATTATTCATTTTCCAATAATCAAGTGTTTGGTCTTGTAATTCTTCTTGTATGTCTTTGTATTCTTTATATAAGTCTATTATCTCTTCTAATTGAGAAGAATTTTTATATAGATTTAATACTTCAGAATAGTTAGTAACATTACCCATTTTATCAAATTGGAAATTATACTTTCTTAAACTATCTTGATATATAGCAAAACGAGAATTAGTTAAACCAAGTTTTTCTTGTTGTAAATCTAATTGTTTATTTAATAATCCAATGGAATCTTTCATGGAATCTATTTTTTTCGTATCCCATGCATATTCCATTTTTTCATCTAATAAATCAAGTTCAAATTGTAATCTAGTAAATACTACATCTAACTCTTCAAGTTCTGCTTCAACTGGCAATAATTTTATTTGTCTATTTAACTCTTCGATTTCACTAGTTGCATCCTTAATAGCTTCTTCTACTTTCCACCATTCAGTACTTAAACTCATTATTTCAGAAGAAAGTTCTTGATATTTTTCAGAAGTTGGGTCTAATAATGTTAATTGGTATCTCAATTCCTCTGCTAATAAATGCATTTGATTTTGTTGTTCTTTATAAAGTGTTATTTGTTCATTAAGGTATCCTATCTTTGCTTGTCCGTTGTAATGATTCATTTTTTCGTCTAAGAAATCTATTTGATTTTCTAGATTTTCTAAGGCATTATTTAATTTATTAGTTGATTTTTCTTCAAATATAGAATCAAGATTATCCGAAATAGAATTCTCTAAATCCCACCATTTTGTAGATAATTTCATAATTTCAGATGATAGCTTAGCATATTCTTCACTCAATGGATTTAATGTAGCCAATTGACTTCTCATTTGCTCTGCTAATTGATGAAGCAATTGTTGTTGTTCTCTATATAAGACATTTTGTTCTTCAAGATATTTAATTTTATCTTGACTATTCATATTTTTCATTTTAGCATCTAAGAAATCTATTGCATCAGAAATACTATCTATTTTAAATTCTAATTGTGCATTTGCTAAATCTCTGACAGCTTCTTCTGCTTCTCTTATAGCGTTTTCATATTCCCACCATTTTTTACTTGCTTCAGTTATCTCTTGATTATTTGTAGTGAAATATTCTTCTAGATAATCCTTAGTTTTAGAAAGTGTTTCATTTGCAGATTCATACGCCTTTTGTGCATTTTTAGTAGCTGTTTCATTTTTATTTTTTGCATCATTAAGGTCATCATATTTTTTCTTTAATGATTCAACATTTTGTTCCATTGCTAATAATTTATCGTTATAGTTAGAAATATTACCTAAATTATCAAATGCGAACCCTTGTTGGCTTAACCAATAAACAAGTTCATTATTTTGTGCTCTTTCATTTTTAGCAATTTGTTCTTGTATTCTTTGTTGTTCTCTTAGTAAAGGTATTTGTTGTTGTAATAAGTTTATCTTCTCTTGTCCAAATACTGCCTCAGATTTTTCATTTAAGAAATCTATTTGTTTACCTAATCTTTTTAATGCTTCTTCTAAGTTTTTAATATGTGATATATCAAAATCTAATGAAGGTAATATTTTATTTTTATCTAATGTACCTCCAAAAGCATTATTCGCACTTATTGAAACTGGTACGTCAATAGATGATTCATCACTTGCAGATACAGGAATATCGGCTAATGGAGTGTTC
>JBGVLG010000143.1:0-8661 GCA_045124155.1 Anaeroplasma sp. | reverse complement strand
GCTGAAGAGATTAATTGATTAATATAGTCTGGACTATATTGTTTAACAAATGTAATATACTCAATATATTTATCAAAATTCTTAATTGTTAGTTTGTCGGGTTCAACATTACAGAAGGTGGCTAAGCGATTAATATGACATCTATAATGAGTTATAGTATTATCACTTAGACCTTTCTTATATAGCAATTGCGTATATTTTTTAATTACTGGAGACAACTCCTTAGAAATGTTACGTTTAAATCTGAAATTAGCTTTATTCATTGTATTTTTCCTCATTTTCATTTATTACAATGAATATTATATCAAATTAAAAATGAAAGTAAAAAAAGCACTTTCATCGCAAAGCGATTTAGTGCAATAAAAATACTCCAAGAAGATTAAACAAATATAAATGTTTGTAAATCTAATTTGGAGTATTTTTTTACTAATTAAATAATAAAATTTTAAATATATTATTAAAATTCAATAAATTATAAAAAATTATACATTTTTGTACTTGTTTAAATATGAATTTTATGATAATCTATTAAAGATAAAAAAAGTCTAAAAATAAGGAGTAAAAATATGATCAAGGTTAATGACTTAAAAAATGGTGTTGTTATTGAATATGATGGAAAATTAATGCAAATTATGGAATTTATGCATGTATTACAAAACAAGGTAGCATATGTTCGTGTTAAAATGAAAGATTTAAGAACTGGTTCAGTTATGGAAACAGCATTAAAGGGCTCTGATTCAGCATTTAAGAGATGTTTTATAGACAAACGCAAAATGCAATATATTTATTCATCTGGAGATGCATATGTATTTATGGATGGAGAAACATATGAACAAATTGAAATTCCTGCTGAAAGATTAGAGTGGGAAAAGAATTTCTTACAAGAAGGAATGGAAGTAAATGTTCAATTCTATGAATCTGAAATATTAAATATCCTTCTTCCTGATAAGATTACTTGTGTTGTTTCAAATTGCGATCCAGCAGTTAAGGGTGATACTAAGACAAATGCTTTAAAGGATGCATTCTTAGAGTCTGGCTTCTTAGTAAAAGTACCTATGTTTATTAATCAGGGAGAAGAAATTATCGTTTCTACAATTACCGGTGATTATGTATCTCGTGCTTAATAATGATTATGAAGCTATCTACTTTGATAGCTTTATTTTTTTGAAAGGAATGGCTTTTTATGATTAAGAAAATAGATATATATAAAAAGTGTTGGTGTAATAGTGGAAAAAGCTATAAAAACTGCCATATGTCATTTGATTTAAAGGTAGAGACTCAAGCAAAAAAATTAAATGCTTTAATTCCTACAAGAAGAATGATAAAAACAGAAAAGGATATTGAAGGAATAAAAAAAGCTGCTGCTATCAATAATGGACTTCTTGATATGGTTGAGGAAAGAATAAAAGAAGGGGTTTCAACTTTAGAAATTGATAATTGGTGTGTTGAATATTTAAAAGAGCATCATGCTCATAGTGCTGATTTCAATTATCAGGGTTATCCAAAAAGTATTTGTACCTCAATTAATGATGTTATTTGTCATGGAATACCTAATGAAAAAGATATATTAAAAAATGGAGATATTATTAATGTAGATGTTACTACAGAATATAAAGGATATTATGCTGATGCTTCTCGTATGTTTATGATAGGAGAAGTAAGCGAAGAAGCCAAACGATTAGTTTCAGTCACAAAAGAATGTCTCAATGTTGGTATGGCTCAAATAAAGCCCTTTGAATCTCAAGTAAGAGATATTGGAATTGCGATTGAAAAATATGCCCATTCAATGGGATATTCAGTGGTTGAGGAATATTGTGGTCATGGAGTTGGATATAAAATGCATGAAGATCCATATGTACTACATTATGCAAATTATCAGCCATCTCATTTGTTAGTTCCAGGAATGGTTATTACTATTGAACCAATGATTAATGAGGGTGTAAAGGGTATTAGATTTAAAGAAGGAGATACTTGGAGTAGTTATACAAAGGATGGTAAATTATCTAGTCAGTGGGAACATACAATCCTTATTACTAATGATAGCTATGAAATATTAAGTAAGTAAAGATGTAGAGATACATCTTTTTTTTACACAAAAATATTTTTTTTGGAGTTTTAATACTTTAAAAAAATTACATATTATTATATAATTTAAATATAACATTATTGGGGATGATGTAATGCTATATTGGATTATTGAATTATGTTTATTATTTTTTTTAGGTGCAATATCAGGATATATTATAGAACTTTTATATAGAAGATTTGTATCGAGACATAAATGGATGAATCCTGGATTTTTAAATGGTCCATATTTGCCATTATATGGCTTTGGGTTAGTCTTTTTATATCTAATTTGTGAATATATTAATTTTTCTTCTTTTCAATCATGGGCTGATATTATTATTAAAATATTGATAATAATAGTTAGTTTAACCATTGTTGAATTTGTTGCTGGGTTGATTTTTATTAAAGGATTGCGTATTAAGCTTTGGGATTATTCTCAACAATGGGGAAATATTATGGGAATTATTTGCCCATTATATAGCTTCTTTTGGGGTGTAATAGGCTTAGGCTATTATGTTGGATTACATAATTTTACTAAAATGATAGTAGAAGCATGGAGTGTTAATCCGTTATCATCATTTTTTGTTGGAATTATTTTAGGTATATTCTTGATTGATATGGCTATTTCTTTTAATCTAGCATCAAAGATATCCCAATTTGCAAAAGAGAAGAATATTGTTGTTAGATTTGAAGAAATGAAGTCTTCTGCTTTATCTATTTCTGGTAAATTAAAGGATAAGATTGGCAATAGTTTTGAAGATTATCAAAGAAAACTTGAGGTTATTAAGGAGGATTTAGTTAACCCTAGTGATTCTGATGACAGATATGCTATAATTGGATTCATTACAAGCTTTGTTGGTTTTTTAATTTTTCCTATTCTAATTTCTATTAAAGGGTATAAATCAAAAAAACATCATTCTTTGGCATTGGCTGGAGTTATTATTTCATTTGTTGAAATATTAACTTTAGTTATATTAATAATAATTTTTTATTAGGAGGAAGTAGTAAATGGCTGTAGTAGGTAAGTATGTAGTTTATCAGGAAGGAGAATATTTTTATAAGTATATGCTTAAGGCAAATAATGGTCAAACATTGATTATTAGTGAGCCATATAGAACCTTAAAAGCATGTAATGAAGGTATTTCTACACTAAAAAAGAATCTTGAAACATTACAAATTGATTTAGAAAAGGATAAGAAAGGTCAGTTCTGTTTTAGGTTAATTACAAAACAGGGTAGATCTATAGCCCAAAGTGCAAATTATAGTTCTAAAGCCTCTGCTCTAGCAGCATCTGTATCATTTAAAAAGTTTGCTGTAACTGAGGAAATTGTTTTTGATGATAAAGAATCTAATCATTTTAAAGTGGAATTATATAAAGATAAAGTTGATTCTAAATTAAATGGAAAATATCGTATTAATAAGGATAATGATGGTGATTATAGCTATTCACTATTAGCTAATAATGGTCAAGCATTATGTGTTTCACAAGCATATAAATCAGAAGAAAACTGTAAAAAAGCACTTGAGAATTTTAAGAAACAGGTTTATGAAGGAGATTTTTATATTTATACTGATAAGAATTCAAATTCATTTTTCAAATTATATAATTCGCAATTAAGATTAGTTATGACAGGAGAAACCTATAAAAATAAAAAAGGAGTAATTTCAGCTATTCAATCTATTTTGGCTTTTGCAAAAGAAGCAAAAATAGTATAGTTATTGCATGATTTTATAAATTTTTATGACATTACAGGAAAAATTGGATTGTTCAACTGTCATTGAAGAAAGAAGAATGTCTAGAAAAGACTTAGGATTATTAACAAAAAAAACAAAGAAAAACATCACTCATTATTTTTTTATTAATGTCGTTATATACGATTTATACAAAAATCATTTTGAAGTATGAGGGATTTGATTGGCCAATTTTTTTCTTAGTACTAAATATAATTACTCTATTTTTTATTAAAATAACAAGTAATTCAGTATTTCAATTAAATCATTTTACTTTATCAAAGATTATAATATTTATTAATAAAGCATGTAAGATTGGTGTTTTTATATTTTCTTTTATAGCATATTTGGAATTATTTAATGAATTATATAAAACACTATATGATTGTACATTTGGAGAATATTTACTACAAATATTAATGCATGAAAAAACTGTAGAAAGTCTTTTTGAAGTATCTTTAAACAATACGACAAAAATAATAAGTTTTTTTGTCAGTGTAGTATTATTTGTTCCAACATTTTTATATTTTATATTTTCTACTTTGAAATCTTTTTCTTTTATAATTGTATATTTACTTTTTGCGATAGTGTTATTAATTCCATTATTAAACATCTCAATATATTTAAATTTTCTTTTTGATAATAATAAGATATTTTATTATTATAGAGGTGTTGAAGATAGTGAAGATGTAATTAAAGAAACTAGAACTATTGGTAAAAAAGGAATATTTTTTGGTAAAATAATGACTAAGTTTCTTTTTACTATTCCCCATATAATATTCGTAGTGATAGCATATTCTTATTTTATAAATTTTATAATGAATTTATGGATTAATAAATAATATTTTATTTTGTGTGACAAAAATTGAAAAAGGAGTGAAAAAATGAAGGATTGTTACAAACCATTGTTTACACCATGGAAAATTGGTAATGTGGAAATAAAAAACCGTATTGTCATGACCTCTATGGGTGGTACA
This sequence comes from Anaeroplasma sp., assembly GCA_045124155.1. GTDB lineage: Bacteria > Bacillota_I > Bacilli_A > Acholeplasmatales > Anaeroplasmataceae > Anaeroplasma. The sequence continues at coordinate 3,886 of JBGVLG010000143.1, read as the reverse complement.
TCCATTTTTGGATGGATGGAACCTAATCATTTTGATGAGGAGGCAGCAAAATTTTTATTAGATAAAGCTAAAAATAATGTTGGATTAGTTTTACCTGGTATTGCACCAATTAAGGATATATTATTTGGTAAGTGGCTGTATCAAGGAAAGGGTAAGTTTAATAAACTTAAAAGTTTTATGGAGGAATTTCATAAGACAGGATCCAAACTATTTATTCAATTAACTGCTGGATTTGGAAGAAGCTTAGCTATTAATGATTTAATGATAAAGGCTTTAAAGAATAAAGCTTTAGGAACTGTTTTAAAGCCTATATTAAATGTTGATTATTTAACTGCAAGTGCATCAAGAACACCTAATAGATGGGATTCATCTATAATGTCTAGACCATTAACAGTGGCTGAAATTCATAAAATGACAGAAGCGTTTGTTAAAATATCAGTTTTATTAAAGGAAGCGGGAGTGGATGGAGTAGAAATTCATGCTGTACATGAAGGCTACTTATTAGATCAATTTACAATGCATTACACTAATCTTAGAAATGACCAATATGGTGGAAGCTTTGAAAATAGATATCGTTTTCCAGTAGAGATTGTTCAAGCTATTAAAAAGGCTTGTGGTAATGACTTCCCTGTTTCATTGAGATATTCAGTTGTATCTAAAACAAAAGGATTTGGTAAGGGAGCGTTACCTGGTGAAGATTATGTTGAAGTAGGAAGAGATTTAGAAGAGGGTATTAAGGCAGCTAAATATTTAGAGGCAGCAGGTTATGATATGCTAAATTGTGATAATGGTACATATGATGCGTGGTATTGGGCTCATCCTCCTGGATATATGCCATTGAATTGTAATTTAGATATTGTTAAAGAAATTAAAAAGCATGTTTCTATTCCAGTTGTATGTGCTGGTAGAATGACGCCTAGTGTAGCTGCTAAAGCTATTTCAAATAATGAAATTGATGCGATGGGTGTTGCAAGACAATTCCTTGCGGATTCAGAATGGGTAACTAAGCTTATGAATGATGATGAGGCTTCTATTAGACCTTGTATTTGTTGTCATAATGGTTGTTTTAATATGGCACATTACAATGGTGTTGGAAATGATCAAAAGCTAAGTGATAATGCTGGTATGGCAAGATGTGCTTTAAATCCAGAAACAATGCAATCTAAGAAATATAAGATTGTAAAAACTACAAAACCAAAGAAGATTGCTATTATTGGTGGTGGTATTGGTGGTATGGAAACAGCACGTGTACTTAAAAAGAGAGGACATACACCTGTTATTTTTGAAAAGAGTAATGAACTAGGTGGTGTGTTTATTGCTGCTGCAAAGCCATCATTTAAAGAAAATGATAAGGCATTGATTGAATGGTATAAGAAAGAAATGAAGGATCTTAATATAGAAATTCATTTTAATACAATGGTTAATTCTTTAGATGAATTAAAAGAATATGATGATATTGTTGTAGCTATTGGTGCTAAACCTAATAATCCTAATATTAAGGGTATTGAAAATAGTATTGAGGCTTGTGAATATTTATTAGGTCAAAAAGAAGTAGGTGATAATCCAATAATTATAGGAGGAGGATTATCTGGATGTGAAATTGCTTTAGACTTATATAATAAGGGTAAAAAACCAACTATTGTTGAAATGAAGAATGATTTAATTGCTCAAACTGGTGTTTGTTTAGCTAATAGTTCATATTTAAGAGATTTCTTTAATTTAAATAAGGTCAAAGTATATTTAGAAACTAAGGTTAATGAAATAACTGAAGATGGTGTTTTGGTTACTGATAAGTTTGGAAATATAATTGAAATTACAGGTGATAGTGTAATTCGTTCAATGGGATATCATCCAAATAATCAATTTGAAAATCAAAAGGTCCATTTAGTTGGTGATTGTAATCAAGTAGGAAATTTAAGAACAGTTATTTGGCGCAGTTGGGATATTGCAATGAAGCTATAGAGGAGATGGCATAATGATTTTAACTGATGAACAAAAAGCCATTTTAGATGGAAGCCAAGGCGAGGTAATGGCGAAAATTTTAAAGACTTTAGTAATGTATGGTGATACTTTTGGGGCTACTAAAATGGTACCAATTGCAGAAGGTACTGGCCATATTGTTACAAGCTTTGGTATTTATATTGTAAAAGGTGTATTTGACTTAATGGACCAATTAATTGATGCTAATTTAGTTTCTAAGCAAAAATTTACTGCTGACCCAAGACCATTAGATCCAAATGTACCAAAAAATTTACTTCAAGATATTGTATTTAAGGTATTATATAGTCCCCAGGAAAGATATGAGAAGCAATTATCTAAAATAGGTCTTAGAGATGATAAAGCTTTTTCATGTACTTGCTATTTAAAAGAAATGGGAAATACTCCTAAAAAGGGAGATATTCTTTCATGGGCAGAATCAAGTGCTGTAAATTATGCTAACTCTGTTATTGGAGCTAGATGCAATAGAAATTCTGGTATCATTGAAATGTTTGGTTCTATTGTCGGTTATGTTCCATATTTTGGATTATTAACTGATGAAGGAAGAAAGGCTAATTGGATTATTAAAGTAAAAACTAGTAAAAAGCCTGAGGCTCAATTATTAGGTTCTGCAATTGGTATGAAGGTTATGGATGGAGTACCATATATTAAGGGATTAACTGATTTTATTGGTACTGAGTTAGATGAAGATACAATTGGCTATTTAAAGGATTTTGGTGCTGCAACAGCTTCAAATGGTTCAGTTGGATTATATCATGTTGAAGGATTAACTCCTGAGGCTATTGAACAAGGAGAAAGCCTTTTAGCTGATAATGTAAATGAATATATCATTGATGATAAAGAGCTTGAAAGAGTTAAAAATAGCTATCCGGTTATTTGGAAGAATCCTAATAGTAAACCAAAACTATGTTTTATGGGATGTCCTCATATGACATTTAAGCAATTAACAGACTGGACTTTGGCACTAGAAAATAAACTTAAAGAAAAGAATAAGAAAAAAGTTTCAATAAAGACAGTATTTACTGCATCTCCTTATGTTATTGATAAGTTCAATAAAACTGAAAATGCGGAAAAGCTTAAAAATATGGGTGTAGTATTATCATATATTTGTCCATTAATGTATATGAATAATCCATTATGTGCTAAAATGCCTGTAATTACAAATTCTAATAAGCTAAGAACATATACTTCATCAAAATATTATACTGATTCTGAAATACTTGAAGAAATAACAGGAGGAAAATGCTGATGGAAAAGATTTTTAAAGGAAGAGTAGTTACTCCTGGTACTGCAAAGCTTAAGGCATTAGTTTCTCATGAGGGTTTTAATACTTTAGCTTCATATAAAAATTGTAAGGAAGGAAAAAATATTTGTACTGACCAAAATAATAGGGATTTATATGGTAAATCTACTGTAGGTGTAGCATTATGTTTACCTCAAACTATTGGTTCTACGACTGGTGGTATGGTTTTATATAATGCCGCGTGTACAAATTGTGCTCCTGGTGCGTTATTATTTTCAAAGACCATTGATTCTTTAGCTGCTGCAGGTGCTATTCTTGCATCAGTTTGGACTAATACTAAAATGCCTACAATTGATAATTTGGGAGATGAATTCCTAGATTATGTCAAGGATAATATGGATATAGAAATATTTGAAGATGGCACTGTGAAAGTTATTGGATAATAAAAGAAGCTCCTAGTATGATTATTGGGAGCTTTTTTGTTTTTAAGGTAGAAAAAAAGTGTAAAAAAAGATAAAATAGTTGTTGACTTTAAAAAATGTGTATAGTATAATATGAGAGCACGACTTATTGAGCCGTGAGATATGAGTCTTTGAAAACTGTATATGACGAACGAAACGTAAAGAAAAGAACAATAAATTCTTT
>JBGVLG010000142.1:0-3188 GCA_045124155.1 Anaeroplasma sp. | reverse complement strand
CTTAAATTATCATTTATATTTGATGCTGCTAATGTATCTAATAATTTCCATAAATTAGTGTATGATGTATCATCATCACATGCGTCATATGGTAATTTATTTAAATATACTTCTGATACTCCATATTTTTTATTTGGGTCATATGTGTATAATAAAACCTTTTTAAATAATTCATTATCAATATTTTTTCTTAGAATATGCTCTTTAGCTTTCACACTAGAACACGTTTCTAATTCTCTTATTATCATATATATATCGTTTAATCCCATTTCCATAATATCATCTCCTTTATTTTTATTCCAAAATTTAAACGAGGTTCATTCCAATTAACATCAACTCCTTCTGAGGATTGCCCTCTATATATAATACTATTTTAACCTTTAATATGTTCCTAAAATAGGAGAAATTAATCTCCTATTTTATATTTTTCTCTTATCCATCTACTCGCCTCTTTCATTTGATAGCAATAACATGTTATACCAACAGCTTTAAAATATTCTTTTATCTCTCTAGTTGATAATCTTTTACCTAATGAATCTTCGTGTTGTATTAGCTTTTCTATTGCATTTGATTGCAATAAATTTATAGCAGATATATTCATATCTAACGCTTGGAATATCCTATAAACACGTGCTGTAAATCCACTAAATCCATATGGGTCTAAACCATCATCGTTACGTGTTGTTTTTCTTTGTTTTATCAAATATTCACAATTCATATTGAAATCATAATCATTTGATTTTATTGTATCTTCCTTATGAATCATTGAAATATAATGGTCTTGTTCAATAGCATCTTTTAATATATCTACTACCTTATCATCTATCTCAATGTCTCTATCTTTCAAATGTACAATTTTGCTATCTAAATCTATGTCATTAACTTTTAAATTCCTTAATTCAATAAACTGATTTCCTGATACTCCATATCTCAGTAAATAAATTATTGCTATATCAATAGCATTTTCTATTTTATTAATATTTTTATCTAATTCTTTCCATTCCACATATTTAATATCACTTTCATTCTGTTCACTTGTCTGATTCAATTTGTCTTCAGTCATTTTCATTAGGTCATTCCTTTTTAACTTGATAAAATCTTTACCTAAACTATTAACATATTTCTTCAATAAATTAACTTTAACGTTTGCAGACGCACCACTCTTACCAATTAACTTTTCTTTTGTAAATTCTATAAATTGTTCTTCAGTAAATTCTTCAAATACCAATCCTTTTTCTTTTTCATAATCATTTACCTTCTTGAACAGTAGCTTGTAACTTCTTTGTACGCTATCTGATAAATCTTTTATAAAATCCTCTCTTATTTGTTCATACATATACATCACTCCTTTAATCAACATACAATAAGTATATGGTATTTATTACTAAATTGTTACTTAATTTTAAATTGTTTATGTATATTATTATACTTATTTTAATTATTTATTCAAGATTATTATATAAAAAATAGATAGTAAAATACTATCTATTTCAATCATTTATTTCCACTTCGTATTTATACAATACATCATATAGCTTTTGTGATATTAAATCTTTGTATTCATCAGTAACTTGTTTGATATATGATTCTTTAAATGTCTTATAAGCTAAAAATGCTTCTTTAGATGTATTATATAATCCTAAATATTTAATTTTATTTTTACCATTTTTATCTAATATACCACAATATGCTTGAAATTTATTAGCATTTTTATTCCAACATACACCAATTGGATAATTACCTCTAGATTTATTAGATTTAACAAATAATTGATTTATATTATTGGGTACGAACACACAAGTTTCAGGACTATATATTTTATTTCCTTTAATTAATATATCTTTATCTAAATGCATTGATTCTCCATTACATTCATAATAATTTTCGTAATACCATTTTGCAAAATTTTGAAAACATAACCACTCATCACAAACGTAACAATCTTTATATGTTAAATTTTTATTTATATAATATGGGTCATAACATCTTTGTAACATAGAACACCAAACTATATAACATTTTGTCGATTTACCATTTGTATATGGTTCATATTTTCCTTGACCTAAATATCCTACTCCAAATACTCTAGGATGATAAGGATTTTTAACTCCATTATCTAAAAACTTACCATATTGTGTATGAATTTTAGCTTTATATTCATCTTGAAATTCAACTATTATATCATCTCTTCCATTATATTCAATTATCTTCATTTTATATCCTTCATTAGATATATTAACCTCACCTAATCTTTCTTCTTTTAAACTTTTTCTAGCCATATATATACCTATTTAACCTTTCTATTTAATTTTATTAAAAGGAACTAGTTTTCTAGTTCCTTAGTTACTTCTATTAATAATCAGTTTTTATAACAGTTAAATATTTTTTATCTATCCATACGCAATCATAATTATTATCATTTGCATATTTTATTAATACATAATTTGGTACAGTAAAATCTAATACTTTTGCAATAGTTGCTTTTTTAACAAAATTTAATGGGCTTACTTCTACATCTTCTCTTACAAAAACTATATCATTAATTTTCAAACTAATCACTCCTATTTAAATTATTTATTTATTTATTTTTTTTATTATTTTAATTATCAAAATCATTATATATAAATTCATCTACTTCATACTCAATGTAATCTTCATCTGTTCCTTTCTCTAATAAAGTTTTTAATATATGTTTTTTTATTTCATTCAGTAATTCTTCCATATTATACCTCCTCTAATGTATTTACTAATACATCATATAATCGATATATCACAGTATCCATATACTCTAAATCATCCATCATATTCATTCTTATCCTTAATATATCAGTATCTTTTATATTTTGGCATCCTAACCATTCAACCATTTCTTCAAGTGATTCAATTGATATTTCTATATCAAATTTATTATGTGCTTCACCAAATGCTACTATAATCCATATGTTACTCACACATTCTATAACTAAATCTGTATTTACATTTATGTTACGTTTATCTTTAATTAGTTCTATTTCTTCTTTTCTTAATCTAGCGATAAATCTTTTTAATTTTGGGAAATATTCCCTAATTGATTCTAAATTTATATTTACCATATCATACCTCCTAAGAAAATCTTACTAATGAATGTTCATTATAAAATTCATTATATCCATGTAATCTATATAGTATAATTGGTTCATTTGTTATTA
>JBGVLG010000141.1:0-4146 GCA_045124155.1 Anaeroplasma sp. | reverse complement strand
CTCATAGGAGACGAACCATTATTCATCAAGTTTTTACTTAATTCAATTTCATTTAAAGCTAATTCAATTGTTCTTGTTCCTCGAGAAATAACACCCTCACCAGTTAATCCGCCATCGTTTGAAGAAATTGTTAAAATCATAATATCTTCAGCGTTTAATAATGTTTTATATCCGTCAATTTGAATTTTAATATCTTTTACGATATATGGCATATTTTCGTCAACTAATTTTTTAATACCGATATTACTTGCGTCAATATTCCATAACGATTCAATAGTATTACCATTTCTTACAATTTGAATATAAGCATTACCATGTAATAATAAATCTTGAGTTAATTTAGCTTTAAAATCAGTTCCAGTAGAAATACAATTAGGGGCGTCATTTAATAACAATAATCTATAATCATCAACAATTCTTTCTACTGTATTTTCATCAATACGTCTATATAATTCAACAGGTAGCGTTTTTATAGAGTTACAAACTAAATCAGTACAAATTTTAGCAACTGGAATAGATAATACTTCTTCAGCAGTATATCTATCTCCACCAATACCAGAAACGAAACCCCACATTCCTACATTTACTGGTCTGTAATTATTATTATCAAGTTTTAATCTTTCTTCATTTTTATCTTCTTTTTCTGTTAGGAAATCCCAAAATTTTGCCATTAAATATTTTCCTCCTTTCTAAAAGAATAAGAAACCATTTTCACGTTGTGTTTCATAGACACTAGCTGATTCTACTTCATCAGAAGTCATACTACACATATTGTTAATAAGAGCATCTAACATATCAATACGTCCATTTGATTTCTTTTTATTAATATATAAATTTAAATTTGTATCTTTATCAAGTAATGCATTGTGAAAGTTTATTTCTAATAATGGATTTTCTTCATAAGCAAATTTTTCTTCTAATACTACCTCTCTTAATCTTTTTGTTCCAACGTGTAAATAAACGCTATGCTGTCTTTGTTCTCTCATCTCAGCATATGGTAAATTATCTTCAAATTTTTGTATTGTACTCATAGCATTATAAGGATCGTATGTTACACATTTAATTTTTACTTTATATTTTTCTTCAAGTGATAAAACAAACTTTTCTATAAATCCATAATTGACAATTCTTCCTCCACATGGAAAACATAATCCTTGTCTTGCATATCTGTCATAAGGCACTTTCTCTTTCATTTTCTTTTCATCTTCCTTATCTGACGGATAAAATGCCCATACTTTGGTTATATATTTATCTAATCTATTATCATATGTTGTCATAGCAATAGCACAGTTATCAGTTGAAATCGACAAATCGACTCCTATATAAACTTCTTTACCTGTCCAATCATATGAATTATTAAGAATTTTACATTTTCTTAAATCATCTAGTGAGATATAAACCTCTAATTCGTCACCATCTAAGAAGATATTTAAATGTTTTGTTTTAAAGTTTGTTAATGATCCTTCCATTTCAATAGCTTTTTTACGCTTTCCTATAATATTTTTATATACAGCTTCTATTTCCATTGCAAGTGGATTGGCCTGAAACAAAGCTAAGTCTGTCATCCATTGATCATAATCGTCTGGTTCATAAATAAGTGCAAATGTTGTATCATCATCTACTGTTTTATCTAAAACTTTTTTTGCATAATTAACGTTTTCTGTCATGGGGTTATCTAATGATTCGTATGCTGTTGAGATAATAATACCAAACTTTTCCTCAAGTGTAATTTGCGAAGATTGCATGGCTTCAAGTGGATATGAATTTTTTAAACATCCAACTTCATCGCCTATCCATACTGTTGCTAAACGTCCATCAAGACGATTATCTGAACAAGCAAGAGGTTTATAAATACAATTATTAGCAGTACAACGAATTTCTGAACGAAGTATTTTAAAATATTTGCTTACTTTCGGTGAATTAGCAATTAATTTTTTAAACTCTTTATATACTTGTCCACTTAATTCTCTGTCTGGTGCAACAGAATATGCTTCAGCATAAGGATCACACATTAACATCAATAACATTAAAATAAGAGCAGTAAGAAGAGTTTTACCATAATCGGGCAATGCCCGAGCCATTTTTCCTTGCTATTAATAAAATTGACAATTCGTATCTACGCTTATTATTTGTTTTACGTCTTACGCACAATGAATTAACAATAAAAAACCATTGAAATCCTACTAGATTATCATAAGCACTTTTATTACGCATAATATTAATTAATTTTAAAAAGCCTTCGATTATCTGCAGTTCTTTTTCTTTAATATAGTATTTAGAATTTTCATCATTAACAATATTAATAAAATCTTGACATTGTTTTTTTACATATCTTCCTACTTTTTTATTATCGTCATCAACGCACCATAAAGCATATTGATACGCCTTATTATTTTTTATAATATCGGAAATCATCTCCTAACCACCCTCTTTCTTAGGTGCGACATAATAAAAAAGACTAATCTATTTTAATAATAGTTAGTCCTTCAATATTTTTTAAAAACTCAGTATTCGTTATTGTCATTTTTGATAGTTTATATGGTTCGCCACTTTTTAATAACTTATAATATATTCTTGTTGTTATACCTGTAAATTCAATTGCTTCTCTTGCTTTATTGAATATGTGTTGTTCTCCGTTTGGCATAACAACCAATACTTTTGTACAACATTTAGTTGTCATATTTTTTATTGTTTCAGATGTTTTGCGTTTAGATTCTTCTGTATGATGTTTGCCTTTCATACCCTTTGGATGTTCTTTATGTGTTTTATTCTTAAATCCTTTTGGGTGATTTTCACTCGTCCATGTTTTACCATAAAAAGGATTATTTTCACCTTTCATTCTTTCAGAATGTTCTTTTTTCCATTCATCTGTATGATGTTTACCTTTCATCCCTTTAGGATGATTTTCGTATATTCTACCACCGTTTCCGCCAATAGCTATATTATATCCATATATTCTATTTGTTGATTGTGAAAGTTTTATATAATATTTTTCTAATTCACACGCTTCTTCAAACATTAAATTATCTTGTATTACTTCGTGTTCAAAATTATCCCATCCATATTTACATATTGCATTCCAAAATGGTCTAGTATTTTCTTTTTTTGGTTTATATTCTATTCCTTTATTTCTCCATCTTCGTTCAATATTATTTGTTATTCCAATATATACTTTATTATTTATTTTATTTGTATGAACATATAAACAATATTCTTCCATATAATATCACTCCTTTATATTTATTATATGAAAGAAATAGAAAAAATGTTTTATTAATCTTTAAGACTTTTAATTAGTTGCATTACTTCGTCTTGTTCTTCAACTTTTGATTCTACTTGCATACTAGCAAGAGATGAACGTGATGATGGTGTCATTCCTAATTGTGATGACATTTGAATAAACTTCGCTTGATAATCATGCATTATCTTTATATGTGGATTTGCTACGTAATTAACCGCTCCATTCCTTTCAGTTTTTTCAACAGTTAATCCTTGTTCTTTAATAGCTATTTGACATTGATATATTTTGCTTAAACAATCAGCAACCATTTCAATAGTAGGTTTATCTAAATTTGATAACGGTATTTTTGATGTTTTTAAATTTTCTATGATATACTGATAATATATTTTTGCATATTCATCTAAATGGTCTGGAACTTCTTCTATTGCGTCATCTGAACCAATCATTTCTCTTTCAAGTCTATCCATTTTATCTAAATCTTCTTTGCTCCAAGTATTGCCTTTCTGCAGAGCAGCAGGCAATTTAGTTCGTGCCATATATATTATCATCTCCTATCTGAACTCAAATTCATATTCTTCTTCTTTTCTTTCAAATTCAAAATCTAATTTACCATTGTTTTTAATATCAATTTCTCTATGACACTGACAACATAATGTTATTAAATTATCATTTTGTAATCGTTTTTCCCATTTTGTTGCAAGTGGTTCTATATGATGTATTTCTAAATTATCAGTTGTTATTATTTTAAATTTAATTAAGCATCTTTGACAGAGTCCTAAATCAAGTGCTTTTATTTCTTCTCTCTTATCTTTCCATGCTTTAGAACTATAAAATTTATTAACTTTCTTATTCAAGTCGCTAGATTTTTCTCTTTTATATTTCCATCTATTAGGACAATCTGTTCC
>JBGVLG010000140.1:0-2184 GCA_045124155.1 Anaeroplasma sp. | reverse complement strand
AGAATAGATAAAGTAATAGCTATAGATGATATATTAAAAGTTGATATAACATGCAAAACTAATACAAAATACGTTCATCAATGGTATAACATATTAGTATATACAATGGAATATAAGGAACAAATTCAATATCTAGAATTAAAAATAATAACACTAGATGAAATCTATAGATTTAAAATAGATAACGTTTATGCAAGAAAAACTAGAGAAAAATATTTTGATAATCTAGAAATACTAATGACATATCTAGAGAAAAATATAAAATAAAAGAGGATTTAATATCCTCTTTTTTTTATATACATAATCATTTATAGTTCAATGATAAATTATACCTTGAAGGTACTGGACATACCTTAGAATCGATTTAAATGCGTTTTAGATACATATCATATAAATGAAAACTCAGATAAAAAGCGAATTCAGATTTAAAAATATAAAGTATAAAGTTAAGTGGTTAAGCTCAAATAAAAATAGTATAACATAATAAGGAACAAATAGTTCCTATATAAAGGAGGTGTTAATAAATGGATATAACAGTAGTAGATAGTATTATGGGTGCTGGAAAAACTTCATATGCTATTCAGATGATGAATGAAAAATTTGGAGAAAATTCAAAAAAGAAATTCATATACGTAACACCATTTATTGATGAAGTAAAAAGAATCAAGAAAGAAGTTACTAATAGAAAATTCTTAGAACCTGATGAAAAGAAAGGACAAGGTAGCAAGTTAAGACATCTTAAAAAGCTAATACAAAATGGAGAAAACATAGTTACAACACATTCCTTATTTGGAATGATAGATGATGAAATAGAAATGCTATTTAAATCTTATGATTATATATTAATACTTGATGAGGTATTTAAAGTTATAGACGAAATTAAGATTGGAAAAGACGATGTAAAGATACTAGTAGAAAATTATATTAAAGTTGATGAGAATGGTAAAGTTATATGGATAGTAGAAGGTGATTATGATGGAAGATATGATGATATAAGAAGTTTAGCTTTAAATGATTCTTTATATACTTATGGAAATAATGAATTTTATTATTGGTGTTTTCCTTATAGGATATTTGATTTATTTGAGCATATATATATACTCACATATCAATTTAAATATCAAATACAAAAATATTATTATGACTTATTCAATGTAAAATACGAATGTAAATCCGTAAAAAAAACTGAATCCAAATATGAATTAATAGAGTATAAAGAGGATTATGAAAAGATAATGAAGTTAAAGCAATTGATAAATATATATGAAGGTAAAATGAATCATAATTATTATACTAAAGCAAATAAATATAATACTGAATTATCTTATTCATGGTATTCAAAAGCTACTGATGCTCAAATATCTCAATTAAAAAGGAATATGGGAAATTATTTTAATAACATCTTGGACGTAAAAAGCGAGAATACCATTTGGTCTTGCTATAAAAAAGACAAATCAAAATTGAAAGGGAAAGGCTATACAAAAAGTTGGACTCCATATAATTTAAGAGCAACTAATGACTATAGAAATAGAAATGCATTAGCTTATATGTGTAATTTATATATGAATCCATTTGAACAAAGATTTTTCTCCACTTATGGTGTTTCAATTGATAATGATGGTCTAGCTTTATCTACATTATTACAATGGATTTTTAGGTCTGCAATTAGAGATGAAAAACCAATTGATATTTACATTCCATCTTTAAGATTAAGAACCTTATTGTATAAGTATTTAAATGGAGAATTTTAATTGCTTTTAAATACTGTTCTATAAAGAGAACTCATACAGGAACGTTGAAATTTCAACGTTCTTTATACAAAAAAATTACTTTTATTACTTTTTCATTTGCAAAAGTAATATCTTATACCTATATAAAATTCTAGAAAAATTATTGAATTTGAATTTAATATAACTAAGCACTTGATGACTTTATATCAAGTGTCTAGTTTCAAAGGAGAGATTGAATATGGAAAACGAAAATAAAATCAATTTACAATCTCTGAAAGAAAAGATTGCAACCAAATTAGATGGAAAAATAGAGTGCTTGGAAGAGATAATTACACGTGTCGATTATGTAGCTACAATGATAAGGATACTATTATTCATATACATCATATTAAAAACATTTGGTACTTAAAATTCTAGAAAAAAATTGAATCTGAACTTTAAAAAACAAGTCATA
>JBGVLG010000139.1:0-8406 GCA_045124155.1 Anaeroplasma sp. | reverse complement strand
ATCATATGGTTTACCTGTTATTTTGTCATATTTACAATTAACCATCATTGCATAATAACCTGTTGGTTCATCTTCCATTTCCCATTCTTTTAACATTGTTTTATTACAAAATATTAATTGTGCTACATAATATTCTTTTTTGCCTTCACTATTTCTCCATGTATATATAAAACTATCACTTCTATCCCATTTTTTATTATCTGCCATATAAATCTCTCCTTTAAATTTTATTTTTTATTTCTTTTTATCTTTTGTTTCTTATAGTATATATATACTATTTTAATCATTAATTTGTTCCTATTTTTTAAAAAATATTTTAATCATTTGTTTAGTAAATACCTTCTATGTTCTTTAGCTTAGAAATATCTACCCTTATTTCTTCGTCTACAATATGATTGAAATTAATAGGTTTCATTAAACATACGTTATTATCTATAATTTCAGTTACTATACCAAAATCTAATCTATAATCTAAAATAACTCTATAAATATTACCTACTTTAATTTTTAATAAATCATTTAAAATATCTTCACATGTATTAAACAAACTATGTTCTCCAAAATATTTTTCTTCGGCTTCTTTTCTTATCTTTACAGCTTTTTCAAAACTAGAAGAAGTTGCAATAGGAATTGTTTCGCCATTAATTTTTATTTGTGTAGCCCATAATCCCCCTTTTGTTTGATAAACACCGGCGAATCCACTAGAATTATTACTTTGAATACTCCTATTCATTTCATTTTGACTTTGAGTACATATTCTTAAATTTTCTTTTTTATTATTTAATCTGTTATGGTCTTTATGGTCTACAATATCATCATCACTCGCACTCATTATTAACTTATGCATACTTATAGATATTGGAGACCTAGTTCTTGCATATCCTGAATTATCTAAACTCCATTTATATTGACTTATTAAATCCATATCATCTAAATCAATTATTGCTCTTGCCTTTTCGTTATTAAATTTATCATACAAAATTACTTCTGCATAATCTTCATATTTAATTATTTCATTTGGGTCATTAACCGTCCTTGGATTATTATCTAAACAATATCCATATTTTCTATATTGCTCATAATGTTTATAACACATTTTCTTAGTTAAAGTTCCATATTTTTGACCTCTTCCACATATAGAACAATATTCAATTTTATTTTTATTTTCCTCTTCTCTCTCTTGTTTTTTTATTTTATTATTTTCTGCTGTTATCTTCTTGGAACATTCAAGACACATATATCCTCTACTATTTTCACGTCCACCTTTTACTGCGTTCCATGTTTTTTTAAATTCTTTTCCACATTTTAAACATATCCAACTATGAATATATCTTTTTCCTGTATAAATATCATCATTTAATAATACAAATTCTCCAATTATAGCATTAACTTCATCTTTTGTCATACCTGCTTTTATATGACACTCTCTTATGTTTTCCATAACATCCTCCTTAATCACCAAGCATCCCCATATATACATGATTTGCATAGGCTTTTTCTTTAACTATGCCTGTATTACCATTAACTTCTAAAATTATTAATACATTATCTTCACCTGCTCTGTTCTTGTCAATTCTTAATAATACATATTGATTATTTATATCAATTACATCATTATCGTAACGTTTATCTTTATCTCTTTCATTAGACATAGAATCTATAATTTTTAATTTCTTTTTAATATATCTTCCGCTCATATCCTTTCTCCATACATATGGGTCTAGAAAATATTTATCATCTTTTTTCCATTCTATATTTCTTATTCTTCTCATCAACAATACGCTACTACACACTTCTTTAACTTGTTTACTATTTGCAAGACTTCCAGAAGTAAGAAAACTTACTTTATCTTGACTTACTAATAATTGCATAGGAAGTATTATTCCACAATCATATGTTGTTCCTATTTTATCTAAATGTCTAGATGTTTCAACCAATTCTATTGCTATGCCACTAGTACTATTATCTTTACCATTTCCCTCAAATTTCATTGTGTCAAATACAAAATAGGAAAATCCATTTTTTAATTTTTCTTTTTTTATTATTCTACCTAATTGGTCTTTATTAAAAGTAGGCAAAGATACAAATTTTAAATTATCTCCAAATTTTTCTTTAATAATTTTATTTGCTTTTCTATACGCTTGTATTTCTTCTTCTGTATCGAATTTACATCTACTTATTTTTTTTCTTGTTAATGAATTACATTTTAGAATTACATGACATATCATACTCAACATTAAGTCTCTATAATAATTTACCTGTTGCTCATTGCTACAAATCATTACCTTTTCTTTTGAAGTTGTTATTAACCCCATTGCTATATTTAGTGTCGTTGTGGTTTTAAAACCACCTGAAGTTGCAGCAATTACATGCACTCCATTTTTTCTTTGTATTCCGCCTAATGCGTCATCTAACATTTTAAAAGATTGTTGATATCTGTATTTTCCATTTTCATCAATATAATCTAAAGTTATATCAAAATGAGAAGTATCATTTACTTCTCCACTTAATCTTTTTTCTATCTCTTCATCTGTATAATATAATTCTTCTTGTACTACATCTTTGCTATCTATTTGAACTTCTAAATCCTCAAATAATAATTGTATAAAATTATGAAATTCACTTGCTGACATATAAGGCATCATATCAGCTGGTATTGTTTCTACGCCATCATAAACTATTTTTTTATATACATCAAAATTTCTTTTTTCTTTTAAATTTTCTATTATTAAATATTTTTTTAAATTATCCACATAAGATTCAAAATTACGCATATCAGCCAACTTCATTAAATTAACTATAGATTGATATCCTCCGTATTTTTCATATAGTTCTTTTAACCCATTAGAAGATACATAACTCATTACTGATAATTCGTCTAATGTTTTTATATTTTTATTTAATTCTATGGCCAATTGGTAATAAAAACTTGTTTTACCTACGCTAAAATTGTCTACTTTTAAATTCGTATCTACTACTAATGTTAAATCTTGATAAATACAAGATAAAACTAAAGATTCAGTAAGTAATCTATCTTCCATATTCTTACCTCCTATTTTAATTTATTTAATAAATCTGAAAATCCATTGGATTTTTTCTTTATATCTAATCTATTTCTTATATCTTCATCGTCCTCTTCAACGAGAGTATCCATTTCAACTTCTACTTCCTCCTCAGTTTGTTTATATTGTTCCCATTGATTTGCGCTTTCGTCTTCTATGCTGAAATCTTTTATAACATTATTAATCACACCAAACATATAAGCAATTTTATTATACTCTTTATCTATACCGTTTAATTCTATCCATTTAACTATTTCATCTTTATATTTTTTAAAACATCTAAATATTTGTTCATTAGTAAATCCAGCTTCTTGTAATTCTTTTATTTTAGCATTTCTACAATTATTTACACACTTATATCCAAGTATATCATCTGTTAGGTATTGTATTTCTCTATATAATTCTTTTTCTCTTTTATCGTTTTCTATCTCTTCCAAACTACACGCATATTTACGGTATTCTTTTCCTGATTGACTTGTATAAATAAACATATACGCATCGTCTTTTTTTATTTCTTTTTTACATATGCAACACTTAACATTTCTTGCCATTTATATCACTCCTTATCCTTTACATATCATATGGGTCTACTTCAACACACCAATCAAAATCGACTAAATAACCATCGCAGTATCCACTGTTCTCATTTACATATCTAACTATACTTCCATCTATTTTACTTGCCCACAACTCATAACATGATTTTATATCCTCATCTGATTTACCTATTTTAACCATATCTTCTACAAATTTATTTAAACTAAATTTATAATATTTTTTATAATCAAACATTCATATCACTCCTCCTTTAAACTATTTATAATTTCATCAATTCTTTTTAATTCAGATTTCATATCCTCCAATTGCCAATCCTCATACCATATTTTCGCTAAATCATCTTGTAGTTTCATATTGATACCATCATATTTCTTGCATAATTCATCTATCATTAGCTGTTTAAATTCTTTACTTAATCCTTTAAACATTATGTCATCCCCTTATATTGTAATAGTGTAGGAAATGAATCCTACACTATATTATACTATTTAAATTATTAATTTGTTCATTTAATTCTAAATTTTTTATTATGATTCCATTTAATATATCTCCATACTAGAGGTGTACCATCAGGAAGTTTACCTGCGTAATGGCATTTTACTTTATTACCTCTTCCATTTATAGCCCATCCTTTACAACAACGTGCTATCGACGAATGACTTACCATATTATAAAATCTTGATGCTTCAACCATAGACAAAAATATTCTTTTAGTAGTTAAACATATAACAGATTTTGAGTTATATGCGTTTTTTCCACTATTCTTCTTTTTGCATTGTTCTATTCTGTGTTTCTTTCCATCATATTTTACTTTGCCTATTTTATTTCCCTCTTTTAAATAGTTAGAAATAGTCGTTGAAGATACATTTAATTTTTGTGATATCTCAATTGTACTCATCCCTTTATTCCATAAATCCCATGTTTCTAATACGTAACTTTTCGTAGATTTATCATTTGCTAAAATCCAATTTATTGAATTTAAATCCAAATAATTATCCAATTGTTTAATTATATTATTTTTAATATAATTAAAACGATTATAAATTTGGTCATAGTTACAATCAATTCTAACAACTTTTAATCCTTGTTCAAATGCTTTATCATCTTTTATCTTATCTACTTCTATTCCCTCTTCTGATTTTTGAAACTTAGTTTCAACTCCATGTCCCATACCTCCATCCATTTCAATTATTAAATTTAAGGATGGTATATAAAAATCATAATATCTATTTTCTATCCAATTAGGATGATATTCTGTGATAAAGTCAATGTCTAATTGCAACAATATATTACACATAAATTTATTTGGATAATAAACACCGTCCGAACAAACTTCACAAGAAAATGGATGATGAGCTAAATTATATATAGACTTTGTTTTTCTTTGAATAGTGCCACATTCAGGACATCTGCATCTTACTCTTATTTCTGAATTAGGTGGTAGAGTCGTTAAATCTATATCATCGATAACCAATTCTTTTATATGAGGAAATTTTATTGCTACTGAATCTAATGGATGCGTTTTCTTATTTACACAATAAGGACACCCACAACTCCATGATTTTAATGCTCTATTCATTTTATTACAACTAGTTAAAAAATCTTCATGATAACTTTTATTTTGGCATTTTATCCATACTTTTTCATCGCATGATTTATATAAATAATATGGATTTAAATCATTTTTTTCACTCCAAATATTTTCAAGATTAATATTGTACACTTCTTGTAATAAGTAGGCAAATGAATTCTCATATTTATTGCAACAGTACATACAGTCGGCACCTGTTTTAAAATTTTCTATTCGTATATCATATTGTTTATGACAATACGGACATTCTATCCTCATAAATTCCGCCCATGTCATAAGTTTTTTCTTATCTATAGTAATATCTCCTTTTTCATAAGTAAATAAATATTTATAGCCACGTTTTTCTACGAATTCCTTTTGATACTCTTTTATTCTCATTTTGTCTCTCCTTTATAAATAGATATAGTAGGGCTATTGCGCCCTACTTATTATCTATTTTAAATTATTTTCTTCAATTGCTTCTTCAAGTTTAACTTTTATAACTTCTAAAGCCTCCACTTGATGAGGTTCTAAATCATTTATTTTCATACCTAAACCTAAAACATTATCTGTAATTTTTCCAACTAAATCCATTCTATCATTTGCATGGAAATAATTCATAACTAAATTGACAACTTCTTCTTTTAACTCATCAAAGTCTACTTCTTTAAATTCTATAGGTTTTACTTCTTCGTCAGTAGTATTTTCTTCAGATTCAACTGCTTTCTTTACTTCTTCTTTAATCACATCTGCATTTAATAATATTTTGTTTGGTAATTTTTTCAAGCGACTTCCAGCTAGAAATTGTTCTGTCTCTCTCGTATAAATGTATCTTGCAGATTTTCCATTTTCCATTTCTTGATTTATATACCATATGTGGTCACAATTTTTTGCTATTAAATTTAATATTCTTTTTGGAATTGATGGCATCATTTTCTCATACTCAACCTCTTTACCATCTTCGTTATATTTTGTCATTGTTTTAGGTGTTGCATGGGAAATAAATACTAAATTATAACCACAACGTTGTAAATCCATTATTATTTTATTACATTCTGCAGTCCAAAGCGACCAGCCACTTCCCCAAGGTATAGCGCTAAGTTCACTCACCCCTTGAAGTTGACATACATATTTCTCCATCATATCTGCCCATATATCAGCAACGTCAAATACTACTGTATCAAATGTTTCTTTATTATCTTTCTTTAATTCTCTTATTACTTTTTGTAAATCTGATACTTTAGTTATTTCGACTCCTATTAAACCACTGATGTAAAGCCAACCACGCTCAAAATTTAAAAATAATGCTTTATCTTTATATAAATTATAAACGGTACTACTTTTTCCTGATTTAGGATTTCCAAAAATTAACACATTACCTTGTAAAGCTGTAGATATTTTATTTGGTTTTAAATCCTTTAAACTAAAATTATTTCCTATAGCCATAATC
The DNA here is from genome assembly GCA_045124155.1 of Anaeroplasma sp. Taxonomy (GTDB): domain Bacteria; phylum Bacillota_I; class Bacilli_A; order Acholeplasmatales; family Anaeroplasmataceae; genus Anaeroplasma. Next base: position 1,766 of record JBGVLG010000139.1, on the reverse strand, counting down.
TAATCACTCCTATATTTTTATATTTGAACTACCTTTCGGTAGCCCATATTATATTATACTATTTAAATTATCTATCTGTTCCTTATTCATTTACTTTTTTAAACTTTCTTCTATTCTTTGTTTGCTTATTTCAAAGTAATCATCTACCTTTTCAATTCCTATAAATTTTCTATTATTTAATAAAGCCATTTTGCCTGTTGTAGCACTCCCCATAAAGCAATCAAGCACTATGTCGCCTTCATTAGACCAGCTTAATATATGGTCTTGTGCTAGTTTTTCAGGGAATATTGCTGGATGTTTAAAGGCTATTTTATCAGATGTTGTTTTATTTGCACCAACTGAATAATACCATATATTATATAGTAACTTATCTTTTTTTATTTTTTGTGGTGTGTTACATTGCTCAAGTGTACCACTTTTATTTAGTCTATAATTTGGGTTATTAGGTTTATTATAATGCTTACATTCAGTTCGTAAACCGTTGAATGTTTTTATCTTGCCTTTACTTAACACAAACATATACTCAAATTGTTGCTCGTATCTATTGTGATTTAAAGGTATTGGGTTTTCCTTTGCATATATCATAGTATCGTGTAAATTAAATCCTATTTCTTTAAAATATAATGCTTGTTTGAAACTTGTACCACTTTCACTACCCTTAATAGTTTTATCTCCAACTATCCATACAACAACTCCACCATCTTTAGTTATGCTGTATAGTCTATTAGCAACTTTCTTAAATATATCAAAATTCCATACTAAGGAATTTTTGTAATCTCTTAAGTCATCATAAGGAGGACTTGTAACAGTTAAATCAACTTGTTTACCTTCTGCTATAAGTAAATCCATCATTTCTATACAATCATAATTATATATTTCATATTTATCTGTTTTTATAAATTTGCTTTCTTCCATATATTTCACTTCCCTCCTTTAAATCTCTTAACATTTTTTAATTTCATTCCAATGTACTATTTGAGTTATACCTGTTCTTTCATCATCTTGTAACAACTCTATTAAAAAATAAGTTCCTAGCACATACGTGTGGATTATGATACCTTTTTTATCACCATTTATTTCTACTATATCACCTAATTTATATCCATTAAAGAACATATAATCACCTCTAATCATATTATCTGCAATTGCTTTATCATAAGTTTTATGTAATTGGGAGATTTTATCTCCCATGTATTTTTCTAAGTGTTTCAATATACATCCTTACTTCCATTTGGTCTTTTTCAGATAATGCCCAAAACTCTTCTCCATGTTTTATAAAAACTAACCAATCTAATTCGTCAACAGCATATTTAGGTACTGAATGTTTTTGTAATAATTCACAAAATTTATCAAAGAGTAACTTCTCAAGGCCATCTCTCATATTTTAAACCCTCCTATAACATTTTTAACATTTCAACTAATACATATAACATCGGACAATATAAAACTATTGATAGAGAATTAATTATTCTTTCTTCTATTTTATTTGATTTAATTATTTTACAAATACAAAGTATCATAGAATATATTATTAATACCATTGAATATATAGTAAATATTTTTAACATTTTCCCCTCCTATAATAATATTTTTATAATTATATTTATCAATACTCCAATTCCAATGCCTATAAAAAATTTTTCTAAAACATTCTTCATAATATTCTCCTATAATTCTTCAATATAATCATCAGTATTTAGTAAGCCACATATTTGAATGGCTACCCATTCATTTTTACATTCACATACTAAATTTAAATTTGGGTC
>JBGVLG010000138.1:0-3096 GCA_045124155.1 Anaeroplasma sp. | reverse complement strand
AAAATCTTTCTAATTCATCTTTCTTTTCTTCTAATAATCTTTTATTTTTTCTTTCTTCTTTAGTAGCTATCATATAACATCCATATAAACTTCCTAATCCTACTACTCCTATGCCAATTGGCAATAATGGAATAGTTGGTAAACTCAATCCACTTAATGCTAATAAACCCATTCCACCTACAATTACATAAGTATTATTTTCTTCCATATTAATCACCTCACTTCTATTTATATGTAAATCTATTACAATTGGTTACACCTATTTAAATCGATTTTAAGGAGTTAAAATATTTCAATGAATAACTATTCCAAAAGATTAATAAAACGTCTTAGAATGGCATATAATCGTTTTTAGAGATATTCTGTTGAAGGTATATATCTAATAAATAATTAAAAAATAAGAATTAATGAATGATTAAAATAGTATAATGTAGTGTAGGAAATAATATCCTACAGAAAGGAGAAGGTCTAATGTTTAAAATTAATGACATAACTTATTCATTAAGGAGATATGATAATTTAGAGGGTAACTATACGCAAATATCAAATGATATCTATAAATTAACAAATGGTAATGAGTTTAAAGTTTATTCCTATTTATGTATGAGATATAATAAAAATAACCAATATGCTTTTCCTAGTATAAGAACTATTGCTATTGATTGCAATATGAGCACAAAGACAGTTCAAAAATGTATAACTAGATTAGAAGAAATTAAATTAATAAAGATACTTAAATTTACAGAAAAAACAACTACACATGCAAATAATATGTATAGAATATATTATCCTATTATAATTAGGAATTCATTAGAAGAAGAAGAAAGAAGAAAACTTCAAGAAGAGCTAGATGAGTTAATAAGAGAAGCGGATAATGAGATAATAGGAAGTGTTCAAACCATTGGAATAAAGGACAATTTGAACGATGAACAATAGTGTAGTAAATATTACTACAAGGTGTAGTAAAAACTACCACACCTTGTAGTAAAAAATACTATACCCTATGGTAAAAAGTACAACGTAATAATACTTATAAAACAATACTTATAATAAATACTTATAATAAAGACTTATATAATCATGCGTGAAAGTGGGAGAAAAATCATTCCCACTTATCACACATGAGAAATCAAAATTCGTTGCTTAAGCAACTCATTTCTTAACTTGTGGGAAGTATCCCACACCCTCTTATGATGACACTCAAACGGCGTGTCTGCCTTAATAAAAAAAAGAAAATTAATACTTACCAATAAGAACAATTGAATGATTAAAATAGTATAATGTAATATAGGAGGAAACAAAATCCTCCTATAAATAAAAAAAATATAAGGAGAGATTAAAATGAAAACATGGGAAGAATTAATAAAGAAAATGGACGTATATAGAATATGGGAAGATGAAGCTACTAATTATACTAAACAAATTTTAGATGATATAAATGAATGGTTAGAAGAAAGTACTGAAAAAGAAGATGCATTAGAGGAGAAGAGAAATAAATAATTTAAACGGAAGAAGGAGTGAGAAAGATGCTAACTAATGTTAGATTCAAAGGAGAAATAGATGGCAAAAACTTATATGACTATAAATACAAAATAGATTGGAACGAAAAAGATTTTAATAAAAGAAAATTATTACTTAATGATATATTAAATTTAAATGAATATGGAATGAGCAATGATTTATTTTGGCAAGACATTTGGGATTGCGGAATATGTAAAGTTAATATAGGAGTTAATGACACAAGATGGGAAGAGACTGATGTAGCTATTTTTTTAGAGTCAATGGGAAGTTATTTATTATATGGATATGAGAAAAAAGAGAAAAAGGGAAATAAAGAAATAGAACTGAATGAAGGTTGGTCTTATAATGATGTTGTAACTGATAAAAATTACAGATTAGCTCCACCAATTAAGATTCAACAATCGGACTATAAAGTGAGAGATTTATTTAATGGTAGTTATGAGGATTACGTAAATAAAGTTAGTAAAACTAGATATGAAATAAAGAGTAGAGATTCATGGGAAAGAATAAAACATAATGAAGAAGAAAAAATAAAGTTGTTAACAGAGGCAAAACACAATTTAAATATATTAAAAAGACAAATGGAGAAGATGAAAAAAGAAGGTAGTTTACAATATAATAAAAATGAAGTTATAAAAGTGTCAAATATGAACGTTCAATTGAGGCTAAGCAAACAATTAGAAAGATATGGTTTGTCTAATGAAAATGTATTAGATATTGAAAGTAAAATATATAAATTTAGAGATAGAGGAACTAATGTAGCACTTTATCATTTGACAAATAATCTTAAAGATATGAAAGATTATATGATATCTTGTAAATTAGCCTATACAAATATAGTTAAAATTAATCCACCTAAGTGTCCAACAAATTATAATATATTAGAAAAAATAGATTACTTAGATTCAACACATATTAAAGCTATGTTATCATTAGGAAAAATGAAATTAGACCCTAGTAAAGAATTAGCTATAATTGCATATGATATAAATAAAAAAATTAAAGATATGTATTCAATGGGAGAATTATCAGATAGAGATATTTATATTATAGAAGGTATAAGATATAATGTTTCGTGTGAAACATTGGGGAAAGAATTAGGAGTTACAGCAGATGCAATAAGTAAAATAATCAATAGAATATGTGACAATATAGTTAAAAGTTTTTATAATGACCATATGGATTTATATTTTTTAAATAATAGTAAAGGAACTTATAAAAAATGTAATAAATGTGGAGAAGTCAAATTAATTAGTCAATTTGATAAAAATGGTAAAAAAGGATTAATGCCTATGTGTAAAAAATGTAGAAAATCATAGGTTTGCAAAAACCCTCGTAGTTTCGGTATTTTTATCACTATAAAAAGTGTAAGATTAAAAACCACGTAGAATGGTATGTTTTAAGGGGGTGAGATAAAATGAAGTATGTTGACTTTATTAAAATACTTCAAAATGCATTAGCAGAAGAAGGTTTACGTATATCACAAGATAAATTAAAGAAAATCTTTGAAGTTACAGCAGATGTAATAGTTGACAATATAGAAGAAGATGGTAAGATACCATTAAAAGAATTTAT
>JBGVLG010000137.1:0-1653 GCA_045124155.1 Anaeroplasma sp. | reverse complement strand
GATATAAACTATGAAACTCTATTAAATATATTTGGTGCTAGATCCAATCATAAATTATATGAATTTAGAGACTTCTGTTCATTCTTAAAGAAAGAATTACCTTATATAGCAGCATTGTTTGATGGTGAGGTGCCTTATGACGGACCTGAGGAAGATTACGGGGAAGATATATAACGCCCCTAATATAAAACCCTTTTGGTGTAGGCGGTGTAAAAAACCCGTCTATACCATTTATAAAGACGAAAAAGGAAATAGTTATTGTGATAATTGTAAGGAAATATATAAGGAGGTTATTAGTAAATGAATAGATATTTATATAAATATGTAGAATATAATTGTTTTGGTGCTAGTACACCCAAGGTTGAATATTTTGCAGTAAATAACATTCTTGATATAGAATCTGAAATATTAAAAAATAGAATATTAGATCCTAAAGAAAATACACTAATGATAACTCCTGATATGAATAATAAAAACAAATGGCACTTCTATTGGGAGATTAAATTACCTTTTAATTTTGGAGTATCTACTAGTTTACGATACGGATATATAGAAAAAATTGATTCTGATAAGGAGAGATAATATGAAACTAAACACATTCGTTAAAAAATATATTTGTCCAAATACTTTAATAAGACTATGGGTTCCTGCTTCTGGCGGGGGCCATAGATTGCTATATAGAGTTGATGAAAAAAAGCCTGGAAATATAGATGATGTATGTATGGAACATGAGTTATTATCTTCTAAATCATGGCTATCTCAATATTCTTCATGTGAAGTTATTGGTGTCACTGATATTTTATTTGTCGATGGTTTCTATCAAGAAGCAGTTAATATAGTTATAAAGCCAAAGGAGGTGTAATGAGTAAAATGGATATAAAATTAGAAAATATGTCTTATCAAGAATTTAAAAAGTATTGTAATGATAGAGCATGTGATGGACAATGGAGTATGCTTGAAGCAATGGCTTGTTTAAATATTATTGAAGAAATAGATAAGATAAAAGTTAAAGGATTATTTAAAAAGAAAAAGACATTAGAAGCAAGAGAAAAAGAATGGAAAAAAAGAAATTATAAAATAATATCTAAGGAGGTAAAATAATGTCACCTTTAGATTGGTTTTGTGTAGGATATATTATAGTATCTATTATAGTTATAATTATTTATTTAGGATTATATTTTGGGTGGTTTTAAGGAGGGTTATTATGGTTATATGTGAAAAATGTAAAAAATTATGTAACTGTAAAGATGGAGAAATATTCTTATCCCTAAAAAAATCTATACATCTTCGTGTTCTAAAATGTGGAAACTTCGAAGAAAAGAAACCTGATTTTAAAATTATAATTGGAGTGAAAAATAATGAATGATAATTTTTTAAATGATTTTATAAAACGTGAAATGGATTCCATAATTGAAAAAAATAATAAAAAAATAGAAGAAATAATGAATGAAAAAGGAATAAAAAGCATAGATCATATAGATTGTTTAGTAAAGGATGAATTTGGAAATGTTATTGATGTAATACCTAGAACAAAAATGAAAAAATTATTTATATCTTTACCAATGGCTGGATTATCTGAGGAAGAAATAAGAAAAAGGATGGCTGAATATAAAGAAAATGCTGAGTATCTAATGGGTGAAGAATTAGAATTAA
>JBGVLG010000136.1:0-2754 GCA_045124155.1 Anaeroplasma sp. | reverse complement strand
TGAACAGTGTATGCCTGTTCCTCAAATACACAATAAGGATATTTACCGTAAAACATTCTCAACTCAACACAGCGAACATTATCAATAATCTTAATAGTTTTATTTCTATTAGTTCTAATAACTGAAATAGGTAATGTTGGATGTTTGTATACTTCTCTCTGACGCATTAGTTGATGGTAATGGTCTGACTCTAAATACTTACCTCTGATATGAGAATTAATTCTCTCATGATTTGTTTTAGCTTCAAGACCTAACTCTCTCGATAATCTTTTGAAGTTTAAATTTTTAATATAATGTTTACGTTTTTTCATCTATAATCTCTCCCATGCTCTTTTATTTTATATTATATATTATAATATATTTTTTATTATAATTCAATATGTTTTAAGTAGTATTTCTTATTTATTACAATTACTTCCACTTCGTTTTTACTTAATTCTCTTACCCTTTCAGATAACAAACTATCATTCATTTGTGATAATGAGCTAAGGTAATACATATATCTGTAACAATAATTATCAATCACATCTAATAACATCTGCTCTTTTGTATTATATTCCTTCATTTCTTATACCTCCTAATGGAAAATACAGCGTGGATTAAGCTCATACTGTTCATCATTTTCTAACTCCATCCAAATATCTTCAAATGACCAATTACTGACCATTGAATATACCGATACATTATCATAAGTAAATACCATTTGTTTCATACTAATTCCTCCCTTACAAATAATATTATATCATATTATATAAAATAATGCAATAATGAAAGATAAAAAAGATTAGAAATTCAATCTAATCTTTTTTATCTTGTAATAAAATACAAAATTTTCAGTTTCAATAATAAATCTGTAGTCACCATAGTAATATTTATTCTTGATTATTTCATTTATCGTATTAGTCCTAAAACAATCGTCTGATTCTTTGTAGTGTATTTTTAATGTATAGTGATTGATTTCTGTTGAGATAAATTTCTTTTGCATACTATAATCCTTATACTTCTTAGAAAACACCTTATAAAACCCTACAATGTTTTTCTGTAATTCTTCCCACATACACATCTCTCCTTAAAAGAAAAAGTTAGAAATTAATCTAACTTTTCTTGAACATCGTCTTTATATAATGCTCCATTCATTTCTAATAACTCATAGAATAATGGTAATTCTTCTAATAATTGCTGACAGAAATATCGCCATTCTGGAAGGCGGTGTGTTCTACGCTGTTGGTAAATGTTCATTAACTGTAGATAGTTAGTAGTGACACGTCCTGTCATCTGCAAACCAGACGGTGTTGAATATAACAATTTTAAGTAATTTTCCTTCGTAGGATTCTCATTGTACTCTTTTTGTAAATACTTTAAATGATAGATGATAATAGGGTCTGTATATTCATTAAACGCTTCTTCTAATTCAAACTTACTAATACGGTGCATTGTACTCATTGCGGTAATAATATCAATGAAATGATAGCGTTGAAGTTCAATCCATGCTTTATTTGTAAATGTAATATCCATACTAACTACAACACCTTTTGCCCATGACACATGACCACTATTTAGCGGTGCTTTAGTTAGTTTCATAGCACGTTTATAGTGACGGTTTTCAGTTAAATTGTCATCCATATGGTCTAGTAGAATTTGTGCAACCTCACCTTTTACAGCTTCCTCGCTATAACCTTCAATCATAGCATACCCACTAGCCACTAAAGTTTCTGGTAAATCATAAATCTTAATATTTGTAATTGGTTTCATATACATCACTCTTCCTTTTCCATCTAACAATTAATATACTCGTTTTCCCTTTTCAAACTTCATGCTGTCAATACATAATTCACCATTGAAACAATTTACGTAAAATGTTTTCTTAGAATTAATTAGCTTGTTCATCTGTTCACTAACTACATCATCAGTATCCAATTTGCCAATATGTTTTGTTCCACCGTCAACTATAATACTATACCAATTCATCATAACCACTCCCAATATATAGTATAATATTTACATTCCTTAATGAGATTTAATTGTCTTAATTTATTAGGTTTACTTATTGAGAAATAATGTTGTTTTGCTTCGAATTCATCATCATATTTCTCTTCTTTAATTTTACCATCTTCTGCAATCCACATTACTCTCCAACGTTCACCACGATATACTTCATCATTACTAGACTTCTTAGCCATATAATTCATCTCCTAAAGTAATACGGTGAAATTAATCACCGTACATTATTTAGTTTCATACCAAGTATGGTATAAATCAACACATAATTCATCTTTACAGAATGACATACTTTCTTCTTCAAAGAAAATTTCAATTCCACCGTTTTTTAAATTCATCAATGCGTCACGAATTGCTGTAATATTTTCAAACATTTCTTGAATACCCATTTCTTTTTTCACTTCATTTTCTCCTTCTTCTTTTTCTTTAGATAAACTTTCAGATGAATTACCGTATGATTCTAATTGGTCACTTAACCAATTAATATTAATACTTCCTAATTTTGGTTCATTTGTAATCATTTCACATTCATCCCAATTCAACCAACGTTTAATACAACATCCACTTTCAATATGTTTTAATTCTAATAACCAATCTTCATATTCAGCATAATATTTTTTACTTACTAATACATACACATTTCCATTATATAATACTTTTTCTAATCCATCATAAATAAATTCCATATTACTCACACTTCTCCTTTAACCACGTTTCACGTCCGTTTACATAAACAGACAATTCAACTCGTTCATT
>JBGVLG010000135.1:0-3279 GCA_045124155.1 Anaeroplasma sp. | reverse complement strand
AGTTTATTAAGTTCTTTTTCATTTGTTGATTTAACTTTTATATTATATTATACTATTTTAATTGTTTACTTATTCCTAATCTTGAGAAATAATTTTATAATCACTTAGCCAAAGCTCATATTCCCCCGTAGGAATCCATTTTCCATCTACTTTAGTTTTTTTAGGTTTTTCATCTATGCCATATGCAATTATCATATCACCAATTTCTAATGGCTGATTTTTAAATATCTTTTTACTAATTTTAACATTTTCACTATTACCTGTTAATGGATTTAAGAACTTAAGTTTTGGAGAATATTTTGTATCAACACCAACAACAATAAGAGTACCTTCTTCTAGGTCATCATTTCTATAATTTGACACACCTGTATATTCTAATTCAGCTTTGATTATTTCTTTTATAGTTATATCTTCATTAGGTAAGTTAGATTCTAAATGTTTTATTAAACCTATCATATCTATACCTTTAAACATTTTATCTGTTTCAGTTGATGCATATTGTCTTACTAATTCTTCTTTACAAATTAATTTATCTTTTTTAATTTGCTTTTTACCATATAATTGATTAAATATATTAACAACTTCAAGTAATTTAGCTCTTTTGCCAAATTCTTGGAAGAAGTCTAATCTTACTAATATATCTAATTGTCTAGTATTACAGTTGGTTTTCTCTTTTATATCTATCAATAAATCTGTAAATGTAGAATATTCATTATCACGTAATGAATATAGTTGTTCAGCAACTGTAGGATTTAAAAATTTAATTGATGATACTGACTTATATATAGCATTACTTTTTTCATCGAATGAGTATTCAGCTTTAGAATATCTAAATTTAGGACTTTTTAATTCTATATTAAAATATTTTAATTCTTCAGTAAGTTTAGCTGTTCTTTCAGTATCTCCTTCATAATTATTAAATACGACTGTATAATATTGTAAAGGATAATGAGATTTCAAATAAGCACCATATAAACTATCTAATCCAACAGAAAGTGAATGAGAAGAATTAAATGAATAAGACGCATTTGCCTCAACTATATCCCACATTTTTTGAAATCCATCTGTGCTACCTATTTTTTTTATCCATCCTTCAATCAATTGTTCATGAAGCTCTTCTAATTCTTTTTTAGTAAATTTTTTCTTCGCTATTTTTTTAAGAACTCCGTAACTTTCGGATTCGGGTATTCCTAACCATATTAAGAATGACATAACGGATTCTTGATAACACATTCTTCCTTGACTATCAATCAGTAATTCATCTAATTCTTCAAATCCAGTTGTATATGGTTTTCTTTGTATAAAATCATCTAACATTGAGGCGGCACCGGGTCTAATCATACATACCATTTGAGCAACTTCGGCTATACTTTTTGGAGCAAATTTTTTAAATAAAGGTGTAGCAAAATCTGAATCTGCTTGATTTAAAGTGCAAGTTAATCCTAATTCATACATACTATAAGTCTTCTCATCTAACAAACTCTCTAATTCCTTAATAGTAGGTATATCCATCCCTATTAAATCACAAACTTCTTTTATTATTTTCCAAACGGAAACAGTTAATATATCATTTTTAAGGTGTTTATAGCGGTCGCAATTATATCCGTCTAAACAACAACAGTATATATCACCTACTTTTATTAATCCTATTTCCTCACTTATTGGTTTGTCAAGCAAAAGAAAACTACAAGGTGATGGGGCAACAGATTCTACTACTCCTTTAAATCTTTTGCTTTCTTCTATGATGTCTTTCCATTTTGGATTATCCTCATATTCCTCTAAATTTTTAGCAACATCATCATAATCTTTAATATTCATATCATTTGCTTTACACCATAATCTAAAAGCCGAGGCATCTTGTAATGGTTTATAGGCTACCATATAATAAACACCATCTTCACCTAGAATATCCTTTGATGCTTGTATATATGGTTCAGGTGAAGCTGTATTCATATCTATATCAGGCAAAGATTTTGATTCTAAGATTCTTGTTGTACTCATAAATCTTGAAGGATATAATTTAACAGGACTAGTTAGTCTATCTATATCGGTAAATCTTAATAGTTTGTTTATATAAAAACTAGGAGAACTACCTCTTCCTGTTTTAGTAAGACATCCACCATATTTTTCTTTTCCTCTTTTCATTATTTTATAGTCCAATACAAAATATTCAGACATATTCGTATCTTCTATTATTTGTATTTCTTCTCTTATTGCATTTAAATATTTATCTATATCTTTTTCATCTATTTCATTCAATTCTCTTTCTGACCATTCTTTATTAATAATATCTCTCAATTCTTGTTTTGGATTTTCGCATATATGTGGCATTTTAATTTCAGTATCTATTGTTATACCTTCAAATGAATCAAATATAAGAGTATTATCTAATGCTGATTTAATTTGATTATCTGATAGTATTCCTTGAATTTCATATCTCTTTACTATTTCATCATATGTAGGATAATCTAGTATAAAGTTTGATTCATCTTCGTACACTATCCCTTTTGCTTTAAGAAATAAATCTCTATATTTTGCATCTTTTGGATATATATAATGTGAATCGTTTGCATGTATTATTTGAATATTATATTTTTCACTTAATCTTAGTACCTTTTTATTGTGTTTCTTTTGCACTTCTTCATTATGATTTTGTACCTCAAGATAAAAATTATTGCCAAAATATTCTTTCATTTGAATAACCCAATCATCTAAGCCTTCTTCGTTTCTTAATCTACTAGCAACACATGCAGTTGTGATTATCATATTATTAGGATTAATACTAAATAATAATTCATTATCTATACGCGGTTTATAATAAAATCCTGATTTATTTGCTTCGGATAATATTCTATTTAAATCTTTTCTACCTTCTTCGTTTTTAGCTATCATCATAAGATGATAATTATTTTTATCCTTCTCTAATCTATTTTCTACATAATATACTTCTGCACTTACTAACATCTTAACATTATTTTCTTTACATAAAGTATAAGATGTAAATATATCACCTTGCCACCCATGCTCTCCTGTAAAATATATTGCTTTATCTCCGTCTAATTCTTTTGCTCTATTAATATATTCAATAGGTTTGACTACGCAATCAAGACTACGAATATTACTCATACATGAATGTGAATGATAATTATTATATCTCATAATATCAACTCCTATATAGAAAATAAGGAGGAATAATCCTCCTTTTCTATTTTTTAGTTTTTAATTCTATATCTTTAGCTTTTTCTTCATCAAATGTTACCATTGCTTCTTTTTCTATAA
>JBGVLG010000134.1:0-6312 GCA_045124155.1 Anaeroplasma sp. | reverse complement strand
GGAAATCATTTGAATTTAATACCGCTTGTCGTCCGTCAAAATAATCCTTATTTTCTCCTCCTTTGTCTCTTGAGATAAATACTTCAGCTTCATCATAGAAATTAACAGTTGTATCACTACCTAAAAATTCAAACTGATAATTAAAATAATTATCTAATGCTATATATTGTATAGCTATATAACCATTGGCACTTTCTTTGCTTCCAGTTGAATTTATTGTGCAATCATCTAATATTAGTAAAGGTACTTGATTATCTTCAAGTGCATCTATTTCTTCAATTATGATTTTTTCATTTATGTTTGTTGCGTTAATATATCCATTTTTTTCAGTTTCGATTCTTATATATTTAGTATTAGAAATATCCATATCATCCATTTCAAACATTTTTCTTAAAGAATATACTCTAATACCATACTCTGTTAAACTAGCATCTAAATCACTTAAATAATTCTTTTCATTATCATAACAATGAATTTGAGTATCTGAATTGTTTAGTATTGTTAGTTGATAATCTTTATTTTCTTCTAGTAAAACAAAATCTGATAAAATACATCCTTCGCTTATTTCCACTGAACCTGTACTATTGAAAACTTCTTTGTCGTCAAACCATATAAGTTTACTAGGATCTATATTATATGCGATTATATTAACAAACCAATATGTAGTGTTATAAGTGGCAACTATTTCATAAGATTTTCCTGCTTCTATAATAGGATACATTTCTAATTTGCAATTATTTGGGAATGTTAAAATCATGTCTTCGTTTGCATCAAAATATAAATGTATTTCAGTGAATTTATTAACTTCTGGAAATACTATTTGAGTACGATCAACCATATTTAATGTCTTTTGATATTTGTTAGTAGTAAGGTTTAGAACACCGTCAACTACATCTACTTGAACAACTTCTTCACCTGTTCCATCATCTAATTCAAAGTATAATGTATTTGGGTCTTTTTCGGTTATAGCATCAAGTTCTTCTGTAGTACCAATCCATAACGAATAACCGTTAAGTGTAAGAGCATCAAGAGTTTTTAAATCTTCTTTATTTGCAAAATTAGAATCGTTTTCTAAATCTGATATTCTAATCGGGATGTTATTGTCAACATAGTTTTTTACAGCAGTTAACAATTTTCTTAGCTTATCTAATTCTTTCATGATACCACTCCTTTTTATAATTTAATTATATAAGCATATTCTAATAAATATTTTTTACTAATAAAATCTCTTGGTTTAAATAAAACTTTATCTGCATATACTTCCACTAAAAATCCTTCACTTCCTTCATCTAAATTGGCATATCCACCTGTTTCACCTACAATTCTTGGCTTAACTCCACTTGGAACGTGTATATGATAACAATTGCCATCAACATGATAATAATTAGCATTTGGATAAGTGTCTTGGAAATCAAATTTAAAATGTGAGTGTCCAGTACAGAAAATTAAATTCGATGTGTTATTTACTAAATTAACAAAGTCTTGGGCATAGCTAACAAGAGTGGCATCTCCTATAGTTTTGGATGTATAAGCTCCTCCACCACAATCACCGCATGTATTTCTAAAGAAATAATGATAAAATAAGAATATTCTTTGATGAGTACTATTGTTTATTATATTAGTTAGCCAATCAACTTTAGCTTGTGTTAGACCACCGTCTGATGCTCTATTATTATCATTCTCTGGACTTAAGTATATAAATAAATCATCATTCTTAACTACTGTATAATCTAATTCTCTTCCTGTCGCGTTTCTATATTTTTCTATAGTGTTTTTACAATCGTGATTTCCACGTACAGTGTAATTTGGTATACGAGAAGCATCAAGACAACTTTTTAAGACTGGAAAATCTGCATCTCTTCCATCGCAACTCATATCTCCACAATGTGCTATAAATTCACAACCTACATCATTAAAAAACTTAATAGCATTATTAAAATCGCTAACAGAATATGCCTCATCACTACCATCACCATCAATATGAATATCAGATAATAATCCAAATGTATATAATGGTGTACCTAAATCTGTATCTAATCTATATTCAACGGATTTAACTACTAACTCACCATTTTTATTAAGATAAACTTTAGAAGTAGAAGAATCCTCTATGATGTTTTTAACTCCTAATTGATTTTTAATTAAACTTAAAATAGCATCTTGGTTAGGTGTTGTTTTATTATTATATATGATTAACTTATTTTGATAAATAGAAAATATTCTAGGCATATACATCACCCTCTATTTATTTCATAATTATAATTTTGCAATGCTTCTTCATCACTTAACACTTTACCATTATAGAATCTAAATGATTTTAGATTCATGTTAGTGAATTGCTCGATATCGTATTTAGTACCAATTTTTAATGTTGCTGCTTGAGAAGTTTGAACACCATTTGCATCAGAACCTAATACAGTTTTTACACCATTAAAATATGATGTAACAGTTCCATTATTCATAGTAATTATTAAGTGGCAAAGGGATGTGAAATTAGAAATATCAGCTACTGTATAGTTTACGTTACTATTAAGTCTTACTATAAACGCTTCCTCAATGTCTCTAAAACCTATTCTAGCACCATTTCCACTTCCTCCCCAAGAGATTGCAATTTGTGTAGTAGTAGGTGTTTCTGTAAAATAGAAATATACTTCTGCACTCCAAGTAGTTAAATTAGGTACTAAACCTGTATCTATATAGTCAGATTCATTAGCAACGAAATTTAAACACCCATTATCTAATGTAGTACTTACTCCATGATTCGTTATATTTTGTTTACCTGTTATATCTCTTATAGAACCTTGAGTAGCAACATCTGCTGCATCAATATATAGTGATAATCCTTCAGTCACATAATCACCTGTAGTAGGTGGTACTTCAGGTTCTTCTGTTGTACCATTGTATATGAAGTCTAATGTATCATCGGTTTCATTATATTTTATTGTATAATTACCAAAAGTAAGTGCATTACCTTCTAAAGAAGGAACATTTGATGATAACACCCCATTGCTATCTATACTTAATCCACTACCTATTTTAATCCCACCTAATACAGTACTACTTGCAATTGGTAAAGAATAATTATTTGCATTTTCTTCTATTCTATTTAATTTATTTTTCTCTTCTGTTGTATAATCATTAGTACTTAATCCTTTACCATTTATTTTGTCTACCTTTCCACTAATATCTTGATGTTCGGTTAAATAACCTTTGGCACTTAACTCTGTTTCAGTAATATATTCAGATGGTATTTCTGTTATATACCCTTTATCATTCTGCAATTGGGATACTTTAGTCGGAACTGTTGGCAATTCAGTCTTAAGAGCATAATTAGATAAATCTTGATGTTCAGTTAAATATTGGTCGTGAGTATGAGTTGTATCAGATTTAGTAGCTAAACCATCTGTTAATTCTTTTTTAGTAGCTAAACCGTCAACTGAAGGAATTGTAGGTTTATCGCTCAAATCATTATATGAATGAGTATGAGTTTTATCAGATTTTTTAGCTAACTCTGTATCAACATATGATTTATCTACCTTGCCACTTATATCTTGATGTTCAGTTAGATATCCTTTAGCATTTAACTCAGATTCAGTTACATACTCACTTGGAATAGAAGTTATAAATCCACTATCATTAGTCAATTGGCTAGTTTTAGTTGGAACTGTTGGGATATCAGTTTTTAAAGCATATCCATCTAAGTTAGGTATGTCAGATTTATTAGCTTTAGTATTTAATTGAGTATCTACATATGCTTTATCAACATCTGGGATTACTAAATCCGTAATATCAGACATCATATGAGTATGGTTAACATTAGCTTTAGTCTTTAATTCATCTTTAGTTGCATATCCACTAAGGTCTACTTCTCCCCCACTTAAACTTGCTTCTGCTATTTTATTAGTAACAAATGTTTCAGTCGCAAGTCCTTTAGCTGCTAATTCTTGCTCAGTAACATATTCTTCAGGGATTGAACTAATGAAATTACTATCATTTTGTAATTGTGATACTCTAGTTGGTATTTCAGACTTTAAAGCATAATCAGATAGGTCTATGTTTTCTGATGTATTTTCTATTTTTTTATTAAGTTCATTTATTGCTCCTGAAACTGTTTTATTATCTGTTTCTAATGTTGTATCTCTTTTAGTTTGGTAAATAGATAAATCAACTAATCCACCACTTAAACCTATACTATCTACCATTTCTTGAGTGATTTGATTTAATACATCTAAGTTTGAATGTATATGATGGATTTGTTGGGTTTGTTGGGAATCTGGATTTAAAGTCCCAACTCTTTTTATTGATTCTTCAACATATAGATAGAATGTAAAAGTGGTTACTATTTCATCCAATTTGAATAATTCACATTCAACATTCACTCGTCCACATTCCTCTAAGATAGAACTAGATAATATAACTTTTATAATACTATTTTTTATCGTACCTTCTACTTCGTACACTTTTCCTGAAGGTAATTTAAAATAAACATTTGCTGCATAATTTGATATGTCAGCTAAGGTTTTACCTTCGTATACGACAATATTTAATTCATTATTACTGTCATATTGTTTATAGAAAACAGATTCAAATTTTCTAGTTAAAATATCAACTGTTACGATTCTATTTCTCATTGATACACATCCTTTCTTTTATATGGGGAGGACTTTCATCCTCCTATACTTTTATTATACTATTTTAATTATCTATTTATTCGCGATTTCATTAAATTCTTCTTGAGTTATTATATCTTTATTAATCGTGTCTTGTACCGTACTTTCTATCAACGTTTATATAATCTTACTATGTTAAATTTCCATTATTATATATTTCATCATATCTTTTATTTTAATTAATTATTTATTCCATTTATTATAAGCATATTCTATCCAAATATATATCTTGGTCAAACGTTCTTCTGAAAAGAAAGGCTGTTGTTGATACCATTCAAACATATCTGATGCACGTTTGCTACAATTATAATTTTTACACATAGGCACACAATTCCATATTTCGTGTTCTCCACCTTTATCTAATGGAACGATATGGTCAATTGTTCTATTTTTATTATCTCCACCTAGATATTCGCCACTATAAGCACAAGACCAATTAAAGAAAGTCATCATCTCGTACCATTGTTCTTTAGTAATTCCATCGCCTTGATTTTCTTCTTTAATTTTTCTTTTTGCATATTTATTAAATAATTTATTAGGATTATCTTTTGCCCATTGTTTTTCATATTCTCTTATTTCTTCTTTATGTTCTTCTCTATATTGTTTACATCTTTTTAATATTTTATCTTTATTATTTTCATATCTTTCTTTACATTTATCTAAAATTTCTTTTTTATTATTCTTATATCTTTTCTTATCATATTTTTTAGCACATTTTTTACAATAAGTCTTTAACCCTAATTTTTCATTTCTTCCTTTATAAAAATTATTTTCATTAGCAACTAATATTTCTTTGCACATAGTACATACTTGAATCACGAATGGACAATGATTCCAAACTTTATTAATGTCTATATTGTCAAACGGATTACCATTTTCTTCTATTCGTTTTCTAATTTCTCTTCTTTCTTTATCGTATTTTGTTTGGCACTCTCTACACCATGTGTGTAAATCATATTTTCCATTTTTTTGTTTATTAAAATTTTTAATATTAGCGACTAATAATCTTTTACATCTTGAACATTGTTTTATTGCAAACGGACATTTCATTTTATCACATCCTTTCTTTTATCATTAATTTAAATTAGAGTTATTATATATCTCTTCATAAGTTTTTGTTATATCTAAATATTCTTTATCTAATTGTGTTAACATATTATTTATGTTTTTTAATTCTATTTCAGTAATTATTCCATCTTTAAATGTTTCATTCATTTGTACATTTAAATCATTTAATGCATTGTTTATATCATTAAAATCTTTAGATAAACCATTCTTAATGTAACTTATCTCATTAGATGTTATTATACCTATTACCGTTTCGCTTTCTTTAAAGAAATTATTTAAAGCGTTTAATAATTCATTAGTAGCATTTTCAATAGATAATCTTTCTTCGTCATTTATCAAATCAGATTTATTAGCAATTGTATTACATAGATTATATAAAGTATTATATTTGTTTACATATTCATCATATACTTGTTTATAAGTCTGTTTTAAATTGCCATATAAAAAACTTGAATTATACCATTCCTTAAATCTATTGTCTATATCTATTTTTTCTCTTTCCAATACACTTAAATTTTGTAATATGTTAGCTTTTTCTTGTTTGTCTACATATGAACCTAATATGGCATCTCCT
>JBGVLG010000133.1:0-26036 GCA_045124155.1 Anaeroplasma sp. | reverse complement strand
CCAAGCGAATTACCATTCTAATAATTCCCTAAATTAATGTGACTAATTTCCTTTAATAATTTGATTAGTCACATTAATTTTATCTATATTATCCTTAAATAATTTGATAATTATGACCTGAAATAAAGTGCTGTTCTATACCAGATAATACTTCTAAAACGCAAACTATATCTACTACAACAGCTACCACATCTGTACCGACATCTTCATCAAATGATTTTTATAATGATACAATTCCTTGGAGTTCATTTCAATAAAAAATTATGCAAAGCTTAATAGTGTTTTGCATTTTTCTTTTGTTTCTATTAATATAATGTTATAATAAATTAACATTTACGAGGTGATTAAATTGAAAAAAAAATATATAACATTTTCTTTTATATTTATAATGATATTTGTATTATGCTCTTGCTCATCATCAAATGATACTGAAACACCTACAAATACTTCAACAACAAAAAATGACATATTTGTAGATGAAATAACCTTTGATGATTTATATGATATAAATAATAGAATACGTATAGAAATAAATATAAAAGATGAAGAATTAACAAAACTTCAAAGTGATTATCTTAAATATAGTAATATGGGATCAAAATCCCCTATCTATAGATTATGTGATTCAGTAACAATAACAATAACTAAAAATAATAAGGATTATAAATTTTTATATAATGAAGTTGGAATTAGAATGAAAGGAAACACATCAAGAAAAAGCTTCTATGATCCTGAAACAAAAGAAATCTATGATAATATACATCTGAAATTATCATTTGATGAATTATTTGATGATCCTTACTATTATAATTCTGATGAAATAATAAACTACACAGAAGAAGAAAAACAAATTCGTAAAGATAGAGAATTTCTAGGCCAATCAGCTCTAGATTTAAGATATCAAAAGACAAAAGATTCTACCTATATAAAAGAATACTATGCTCTTGAAATGTATAGAGCCTTTGGAATACTCTCATCTCATTCTAATCTAACAGAATTATCAATCAACCATAGTGGAAAAAACTTAGAATATGGATTATATTTATTAACTGAAGCAGCATCAAAAACATTTATAAAAAACTCATTAAAAAATCAAGAATATATAAACTTTGATACTTGGAAAAAAGAATCCTCGGGAACAATAGGAGTCCCTAATTGTAAATATGGTCAATTATATAAGGCTTCCTATGGAGTAGGAAGCATTACATCAGCTCCCGATATGACTTCTACAAATTCAAAATTATTTGGATTAGAAGATAAAGATGGCTATACTCCTCCATATGAATTAAAAACAAATAAGGATAATATAGATCATACTCAAATAATAAATGCGTTTAATATTATTAATAATGGAGATTATAATTCAATAAGTGAAGTTATAGATTTAGAATATTTTGCAATGTATGAGGCTATATCTACAATATTAGGAAATCCAGATGATTTAAGAAATAATACCAATAATTATATGCTATATTTTAGAAGAACTGATGGTAAAATGACTTTAATACCAATAGATTTAGATAGAGTATTAGGAATAGGTAGTGATTGGAATCCTACAAATGATAATATGACTTCAATAAATCAATATTCTACCTATATGGCAGGAGCTAATAAAGATCAAATAAATAATCTATATTTAAAAACAATATTAAGTGATACTCAATGTAAAGAATTATATTTAAATAATATCAATAAAATTCTAAATTCAGAATGGGTATCAATAGATAAATTTAATTCTTTATATTATATAGCTTATAATCATTATAGTAATTATGTAAAGAGTTGTTTATATAATTTAGAATTCTCATTAGAAACAAATAATAACAATCTAAGCTTTAAGGAATATATAACAAAGAAAATAAATACCTTAACAAATTCTACTCCAGATTATGATAATAAAAATATAATAAATATGAATGACATATCAAGTATCTATTTAGCTGGATATGATAATTGGGATTTTAATGATAATTATAAATTCCAATTAGATACGAATAATAATTATGTATTATCCTTTAAAATGGAAAAATCCTTTTCATTTAAGATAAGAGTTAAATATAACGATAATACAGATGCATGGTATAGAGCTTTATCAGGAGAAATACTACATAAGGGAGATAATGTTCCAATAGATAGTAGCTATATTGGAAAAACAATAATTTTATCAATAGATTCTATAGGTACCTTAACAATAACTTTCAATTAAGAAAGAGTATAATATGCATTATAAAGAATATAAAAGTATCCCATCAAATAAAAATTGAATAAATATCTATAGAGGTTGTATTCATGGTTGTATCTATTGTGATTCAAGAAGTACTTGTTATAACATGAATCATTCATTTATAGATATAGAAGTAAAAAAAGATTCCTATAAAATTTTAGATTATGAATTATCAAAAAAAAGATATTCAGTAATGATAGGCACTGGTAGTATGACAGATCCATATTTACATTTAGAAAATGAATTAGAATACACCAGAAAATGTTTAGAGGTAATCTATAAGCATTATTGTGGTGTTTCTATTCAAACAAAATCAGATTTAATATTGCGTGATATGGATTTATTAGATAAAATAAATAAAAATGCAAAATGTGTAGTAGGAATAACACTTACAACCTCAGATGATAATTTATGTAAAATAATAGAATCCAATGTCTGTTAAACTAGTAAAAGAGTAGAAATATTAAAAAATGTAATGAATTAGGAATAAAAACAATAGTATGGTTATTTCCATTCCTACCATATATAAATGATACAAAAGAAAACATCTTAAAATTACTAGATATTTGTAGTGAAAATAATGTTTATGGAATATTATTCTTTGAAGTAGGATTAACACTTAGAGAAGGAAATAGAGAATATTTCTATAAAAATTAGATGAACATTTTAAAGGATTAAAAGATATTTATATAAACAAGTATGGCAAGCTATGAAGTATTGTCTCCTAATAATAATTATTTATCTAATCTATTTCATATAGAATGTGAAAAAAGAGGAATCCTCCATGATAATGATAAAATATTTAAATATCTAAGAGAATATCCTCGTAAATACACTCAGCTATCCTTATTTGATATAGAATAAAATGGGACCATTTGGTCCCATTAACTATTTCTTTTCATAAATGCTTCATAAGCAATTATGGATGCTGCAACACCTACATTTAAACTATTCTGATTACCCTTCATAGGAATAAATACTTTCTTATGCTCATGATTGTACCAATCACTATTAATTCCAAATCTTTCATTGCCTACAACAATAGCTATTTTACCAGAATAATCATATTCTTGATAATTCTTACCTAATAATGGTTCTCCTAAATAAATAGTATAACCATTATCCAATAAATGATTTAAAGCTTCATTATAGCATAATGATAAAGTAGGAATAATAAGATTACAGCCTCTACTAGATGACGTAATCTTAAAATTATTTATTTTAGAAATAGAATCTACTAAAATAACCCCATCTGCATTACATGAGTCTAAGGTTCTATAAATAGTACCAATATTTCCAGGTATTTCTAAATGATCTAAAACTACAATAAATTCTTTATTAAAAAAATCCTTAGCTTCATTCATTTTTATTGCTGCAATAATCCCTACATGATTTTCCTTTAATGCTAAAGCTTGATAGCTTTTATTAGAAATAGGATAGAATCTTTTAGACTTTTTAATTAAATTATCTAACAATATTTTAGTATCACTTTGATATTCTATATCAAATGAATAAAATAATAATTCTATTTCCAAATTATAATCATTTACTATTTTTAATACTTGTAAATCATCTGTAACAGTAATATTAGGATATTGATTGTTTTTATTAATATAATCCTTCATTTCCTTAAATTCATTACTATTCTTACTTAAAATATCCACATTAATCACCAAATTAATTATATCACATTTTTATTTTTTTTTAAAATTATTGTACAAAACGTAAGAATTATTACACTTTTAATTTTCTTCATATGATATATTTATTTTAGGTGATTAAATTATGAAAAAAATATTATGCTTATTTACAATTATATTTACATTATTTTTCTTTGTATCATGTTCTGATGATTACAAAATGACAATAGTTGGTCCTTCTGGAGCTCCAAGTATCGCAGTAGCGCAACTAGCGAAAGAATCTGAGGATTATGAATTCAATTTAGGAGTAGACCCTACACTATTACAATCATATTTTGTTAATAATTCAGCAGATGCAATCATTGCTCCAATTAATTTAGGTTCTAAAATGTATACTAATAATCATAATTATGTTTTAGCATCAATATTAACCTGGGGTAATTTATTCTTTGCATCTCAAAAAGAATTTACATTATCAGATTTAAATAATAATGATGTTATATTTTTTGGAGAAAATACTATTAATATGGCAGTAGTAAATTATATATTATCTCAAAATAATATTACACCAAATATTACATATTTAGGAAGTACTTCATTAACTCAAGCAGAACTATTAAATAGTAATAGTATTGTATTAATTGCAGAACCTGCTTTAAGTGTTGCTAAAAATAAAAAAGAAATATTTTCTATATCAGTACAAGAAGAATTTAAAAAATTAACTAATATAGAAGGATTTCCTCAAGCAGGATTATTTATCAGACAAGAAACTATTACTAATCATAAATCTAAAGTAGATAAGTTTATTTCTGAAGTTAAAGCTTCTGCAAATAAAGCTACTACTGATTTAGAATTAGTAGCTCAATATAGTGAGGAACTATCTTTAGGAGGAAAAAAAGAGATATTAGTGAGGGCAATACCTAATTGTAGTATTAAATTTACTAAAGCAAATGATACTAAAGGTATTCTAAATACCTTTGTTAATATTTCATCTATAAAACCTTTTTTTGGAGTATTAGAGGATGGTTTCTACTACTAAAAAAATATTATATTATTTTATTGGTGTAATTCTATTATTATTTATAATACAATTAATATCATTTATAATAAATGATAATTTAATATTTCCAAATATATTAGATGTTATTATAGAAATATTTGATATATTTAGTAATAAATTATTTTATATTAATATATTAAATACTTTATTAGAATTAATTATATCTTTATTAATTTCAATAATATTAGGTACTATACTAGGATTATTATCAGGAAAAATAAAAGAAATAGGGATGATATTTAAACCAATAATTTCCTTTTTAAGATGTATTCCTATTATAGTTATTATTATTTCTTCATTAATAATATTTAGAAATAATATTATCATTCCTTATGCCTCATTAGTATTAATTTTATTTCCAATAATATATCAAGCAGTATATGAAGGTACAATAAGTATCAATAAATATTATATAGATGCTTATAGATTAGAATCAAAATTCAATATATTCATAATAAGAAAAGTTTATTTACCATTAATAAGCTCACATAGTAAAGAAGCATTTATTTCTTCAATAGGTTTAGGAATAAAAGCATTAATTACAATAGAATATGTTTGTGGTATTTCTAATACTATTGGAAATAGTATAATGAATGGTGTAAATAATATTAATTATTCTAGTATCTATGCATATACAATTATATTAGCTTTATTAATAATGCTATTAGAAATAATACCAGTATTATTTAAAAAAATTAATAAATAATAGATATCCTACAATTTTGTGGGATATTTATTTTTTTTGTATATACAGTAGAATATTGGGTCATAATTCTATTGAGGGATATAATGAATAAAAGGATAATTTTTGAAATATTAAAAATAGGTATTCCTACTATTCTAGGAATATTGTTAACTAATTTAACTAGTTTATTTGATATGATATTCCTTAATTTATTAAACAATAAAGAAGTATTAGGAATAATATCTCCATATCAAGCATTTATATCTTCTATAGGTTATCTAATAGGTCATGGGGGAGGATTAATATATAAGAATAGTAAATCTTTTAATTATGGAAAAAAACTAATTAGATTAGCAGTTATTATTATTTCTTTTATTTCTATTCTAGGAATTGTTTATTCATTTAAATTAAATAATGAATTTCAAATATATTATATATTTATTATATTATCTTCGATATTCACTGTATTGATTATTATTATAAATAATTTATTAAGATTTAATAAAATAGTATATAGAACTATGTTTATTCTTTTCATAGGATTACTAATTAACATATTATTTGATTATTTATTAATTAGTAATATGGGAATTATAGGTAATTCAATCTCATATTTAATATCTCAATTTGTTATTTTTATGTTAATGTATTTATTATTTAGATATAAATGCAAAAATGATAATTCATATGAATTTAACTATTTGTCAATTATTAAATTTGGTTTAGCATCCTTTATTTATCAATTATTAACTGCATTTTCTATTTATTTGATTATTTATTATTCCAAATTAAATGGTTCTATTATTTTATTTAATTTATGTAATAGAAGTTATATGTTATTATTAGGAATACCTTATGGGATTGGTCAGGCTACTATGCCATTAATTGGTAATAACAATAATAAAAAAATTATTATTAATTCGTTAATCATTATATATTTTCTTTTATTATTAGAAATTCCTTTATTTATTTTTAGCGATAATATAGTATATTATTTTACTGATTCATATAATTCATTAGATTATATTCTATTCTTAATAGCTATTTTTTTTGCATCTACTACTATATTATTAAACATAAATTTACAGATTAATAAAAAGATATTTGCAGCTAATTTATTAGCAATATTAAGATCTGGAGGAATTTTTATTTGTTTATTATTATTCTCAAAAAATATATCAATATCAAGAATAATAAGTGATTTTATTTCTTTTGGAATTGCGATTTTTATAATAAATAAGAGTTTGAATATTAGTAATGAAGTTTAAGTTTAATACATTTATGACTACATTATTGTGATAAAATAGATTTAATTTATAAAAAAATAGATGGTTTATTAATGTTTTGAATTATTTTTTTTATTATTGTATAATAAAGTAGAAGTAATAAGGTAGTGTTAAAGTGATAAAGGAAATAACAAAATTAAATGAAGCTTTATTTTTAATAGAAAAATCTTATTTAGATAATATTAAAGATGAAGATACTATAAATGGACAAAAATCTTTTATTAATAATTATTTGTATTCAAGTGAAACATACAATGAATATAATAATAATCAAATGAAAATATATGGATATTATATTGATTGTTCTCTAGCAGGAGTAATATCTATTAATAAAAACAATTATATTAAGTTTCTATTTGTAGATAAAAAGTATTTAAAAAGAGGACTAGGAAGAAAATTATTAGATTATATTATTTCGATAGTTCCATCGAATACTAAAGTAACCTTAGATTCATCATTATCATCGAAAGATTTCTACATAAAATATGGATTTGTTCAAAAATCGGATATATTAGAAATAAATGAAATGAAATATATAGAAATGGAATATAGTATATGAAAGAAGTAAATGAATTAGATAATAATACTCAATTAAAAAAAATATTTTTAGAATCAGAAGAAATAAAAAAGAATTATGATTTACCAGATTATATTTATACAGCTTATGATTATTATAAGCTTCATGAAATAAAATATATCACAATTAAAAAAATTATTTCTTCTATAATATTTATAATAATGCTAGTAGGAATAATATTAGGATCATTATTCCATTATAAAATAGGTAATGGTAATTTATTTTATTTAATATTTGGAAATCTACAATTTATTTTATTATCAACATATTTTCTATTTAGAAGAAAGAAAGATAAAATAAATCCATTAGCTTTTTCATTATTACCATTTATATTATTATATTTTATTTTATATACAATATCAGGACTAGCTTTAGATTTATCAGTAATATTAATAATATTAATTGGAATAGTGTTAGCATTAATTTTATTATCATTTAATATAATTAAAAGAGAAAAAATAAAAAAAGCTTCAATTAAATATTATGAACAATATAATTTATTAACAAATGATATTAATGATAATAATTATAAATTCACATTATTTTCTATTGATAATAAGAGTGTTGCTGTATTTGAAATATCAAATAATGAATATATAATAGCATTATGTAGTGATATTATATATGAAAAAACTAAGTTAAATGATATGTTAGCAGAAACTAATAGAATTGATGGTAATATAGCAAAAGCTATAAAAGAATCTATTATATTATTAAAAAATAATAAAGATAAAATAATTTATAAATAAGAATGATATATTTAGAATTTAATAATCTTTATTATAATATTTCAATTATATTGTTTTTGGTTTTCTAAAAAAACATTTTTTCTAAATCATTAACAAAATATTATAATAAAATATATTGAAAATAATGAAGTGTTATTTATTTTTGTAAAAATTAGGTATTACATTTTTTCTACATATTTAATTTTATATCATGATTATAATAAGAATATATATTGTTATATAGTTTTTATTAGTATTTTAATGAAATTTATATTTTTAAATAAGTAAGATAGGTATTTATTTTAATACAAACTAATTTTTTATGGAAATAATAATTTCATAAAATTAATTTTGTATCTTTTGTTTTTAACGATTGCAAGATACTATTAATTTGTGTTATAATTAAATTAACCGTAAGACTAGGATACATTTTTATATATGGAGGTTATTTTATGAAGAATTATATTACCTTGGTATATTTACCAGATGATGAAGAAAATGCTAATTATTTAACAAAAATTCTTGAAAGTAAGCACGTGGAAGTACATGCGTTTGAAAAAGGAGAAGGGAAAAATTCTGTTTTAATTAGTGATATTAAGAAATCAAGAGGATTAGTTTTACTTCATATTTCTGATGATTTTGATTATAGAGATTATTTACATGAAATTAAAGCAGCTGATAAGAAATGTCAAATTATTTGTTGCTACACTGGAAAATCTACATATCAAACTAGATATGCATTAAATGAGATTGAACTTGTTGAGGGATACCCAATTGAAGCGTTAGCTGGAGATATTGCTTGTATTGTTGCTGGTGGTTATAAGGTAAAAATTAATTCATTTAATAAAAAGAAAAGAAGAAAAGAAGCATTTTCTTTATTTAGACAGGAGCAATATGTTTGGGCATTAGGATATTTATTAAAGATGTTTAAAATGCATGATCTTGATGTTAAAGAAAGAATTGCAGATGCATATGCTTCATTATTAAATAGTGATAAGGCTATCAACTATTATTCTATTTGTTTACCTCTTGATACAGTCGAGGCAAAGAATAATGCTACTGATGATGAAACTCAAGGTATAATTTGTAACAATTTAGGATATTTATATACTCAGACTAAAAATCTTGAATTTGCTGAAAGATATTTAAAGCAAGCTATTGCTTATAAGAACCCTGATGCTTTATATAATTTAGGCTATCTATATGAAAGTTCTTGGGCTTATGATTCTAAAATGAGAAGAACTAAAGAAGGATATGATATTTATTGTCAAGTATTAAAAGAAAATTATACTTCTGATTCTTCTAAGGAAAGAGCTAAAGAAAAATTAAAAACAGCTGCGGATAAATTATTGAAGAGAAAAAATTATGCTGCTGCATTACAATATTATAAAGCTATTGGTGATGGTGCTAAATCAGCTGAATGTATTCGTAATATTAAGAGAATTCGTCAATTATACGAAGAAAGAAAAAAAAGACAAGCACAATAATTTATATATGAGACTATAGGATAAAAAACTATAGTCTTTTTTTAATGCAATTTTTTATCAAATTTTATCTTTAGACTAGTGTATTACTAGTTTTTTTTTCTATTTTCAGACAAAATGAAAAAAATTAAGAAAAATATAAAAATTTTTGAAAAATCTTACTATTATTCTATTAGAAGTATTTATAAAAGATTCTTCTTTTTATGATGTTTATGCATTAACATAATTAAATAATTAATGCAAATTTCAATAGTAGGAGGTGAAAAAATGGACTATAAGCTAAAGATGAAAGAAATGCTTAGAAAATCAGGTCATAGTGATATTAATGATGAAGTTATTAATAATTTTAATTATAATCTTACTAATGATTCTCTATTTAAGGATTATTTTAGCGAACCTAAAAACCTTGCATTATTTTTTAAGATTTATTTTAATATGGATGTAAATCCAGATAATATAGTTTATTTAAATAATGAAGCTATTGGACATCCTAAAATGAAGAAGACTATTTGCGATTTGAAATTCAAAATTGATGGTGAAGATACCATTTTTGATATTGAGATGCAAAATAGTGGAAATGAAGCTATTCAAAAAAGAATAAGAGCTTATTTTTCTTCATTATCAGTAGAATCTATAAAAAAAGGTAATGATTATGATTCTAATAATGTTTTTCTAATTTGGGTATTTAATACCAAGACTCCTCTCGTATAATATGTAGATACTAGATATTCGGTTGAGGTTAGAGTATATTCTGATTTTGATAATATATTTGAAAAAAATATATTAAAGGATAAAATAATCTTTTTAGATTTGAATAAGGCTACATATTGTGGTAATATAATAGTAGAGGCATACTCTAAAATGTTACAATCATCAAATAACATTAAAGAATATAAAAACTCTTCATATCAAATTATAAAGGAGGCAGCATTAAGTATGGGTGATTATCTAGATAGAAATAACACATTATCAATGGCATTAAGAGAATTACTTAGTGAGCTAGATTATAACACTGATATGCATGAAGCAGAAACTAGAGGTAAAGCTGAAAATACTCGTGAATTAGTAATGAAAATATCTAAAAAAGGAAAATCAGCAGAAGAGATTGCAGATTTATTTGATTTAGATATTAATTATGTTCAGAAAATATTAGCAGCTAATAATTAATAATGATAAAGAGGTATAAGCAATAATATTATAAAAAGCTTATACCTTTTTTGTATAATATTATAAATTTCACTAATAATAATTTTTGGAGAAATTTTTAATTTAGCACTCAGTTGCAAATTATATTTATTTGGTATATAATTGTTGTTGTATGAAAGGAAGTATTAAAAATGTTAAAAATAGATATTATTTCAGGATTCTTAGGTGCTGGTAAAACTACCTTTATTAAAAGATTATTAGATTGTTCATTTAAGGATGAAAAGGTTGTTTTAATTGAAAATGAATATGGAGAGGTATCAGTAGATAGTAATTTACTTGAAGATTCTAAAATTGAAATCAAGGAATTATCACAAGGTTGTATTTGTTGTAGCTTGGTTGGAGATTTTTCTAAATCATTAAACGAAATCATTTCAAAATATAATCCAGATCGTATTTTAATTGAACCATCTGGTGTAGGTAAATTATCAGATATCGTCAAGGCAGTATGTGATAGTGGCTTACAAAATAATATTAATTCATTAGTATGCTTAGTAGATGCTAAAAAGGCAAAAATGTATGATAAGAATTTTGGCGAATTTTTTATTGATCAAATTGAGAATGCTCATACAGTTATTTTAAGCCGTACTGATGTAGCTAAAGAAGATACTGTTAAATCTGCATTAGAGATTATTCGTAAGCATAATTCTCATGCGGTAGTTGTATCAACTCCTATAAAGGAATTAAGTGACGAGGATTTAATTACAGCATATGAGGGTTTTGATGTTGATTTATTAAAGGATATGGAAGATCATCACCATGATCATGACGAAGAGTGTTGTTGTGAACATCATCATGACCATGATGAAGAGTGTTGTTGTGGACATCATCATGACCATGATGAAGAGTGTGAATGCGAACATCACCACCACGACCATGATGAAGAGTGTTGTTGTGGACATCACCATGATCATGATGAAGAGTGTGAATGCGAACATCACCATGACCATGATGAAGAATGTGAATGTGGACATCATCACCATGACCATGACGAAGAATGCGAATGTGGACATCACCACCATCATCATGCGGATGAAGTCTTTACATCAATTGGCTTTGAGACTGTAAAGAAATATGATATTGATTCATTACATAATACCCTAGATTCTATGGCTAATGGAGAATATGGAATGATTGTTCGTTCAAAGGGTATTATTCAAGGTAATGATGGTTTATGGTATGTATTCAATTTAACTCCTGAAGAGTTTACAATTGAAGCTACAAAATCTATTCCAATGGGTAAAATTGTTGTTATTGGATCTCATATTGATGAGAAAACAATTAAGGAATTATTTTAATTGAGAGGTAGTTATGAAGGAACTTCCAGTATTTCTTTTAAATGGCTTTTTAGAAGCTGGTAAAACCACATTAATTAAGGATATTGTTGAAAATAATGAGAGCTATCATAATTATTCAACTGTAATAATAGCTTGTGAGGATGGCGAGGTTGAATATGATGATGAATGGTGTGAAAATAATCAGGTTCATGTAGAATTTGTTTCTAAACAAGAGGAATTAACACCAGAATTTTTAGAGAATCTAGATAATCATTATATGCCTGATCGTATAGTTATAGAATATAATGGATTTTTTGATTGGGAATTACAAGAATTCCCTGAATATATGGTAATATATCAACAAATAACTATTATTGATGCATCTACATTTAATGTTATGTTTAATAATATGAAAAAGCAGTTTAATACAATGGTTAAGGATTCATCACTTGTTATTTTCAATCGCTGTGATGGAATAAAGGATCTAGCATTATATAGAAGATGGATTAGAGCTATTAATCAATATGCTCAAATTGCCTTTGAAAATGCAAATGGTTCCTTAACTGCTATGCTTGATGAGGATTTACCATATGATTTATCAAAGGATGTTATTATGTTTGAACCTGATGTTTATGCTACATGGTATGTAGATGTCTTTGATAATTATGAAAAATATTTTAATAAAATTATTAAATTTAAGGTTTATGTTAGAGATGTTAGTGAAGATGGAAATCTTGTTTGTGGTAGACAAGTAATGACTTGTTGTAGTGAAGATATCCAATTTTTAGGATATGAAGTTGTGAATGAAACTAATGTAAAGCCTAAGGTAGATAGCTATATTTATTTAGAATGTACTGTACATCATGAATATTCTAAATTAGCTTCTGAAGAAGTAGTAATGCTTCATGCAAAGAATATTACAATTCTTCCATATGAAGAGGAAGAAGCAGTAAGTATGTAGTTTGAAAAGACTTTCAGTCTTAAAATGGATTGAAAGTCTTTTGTTTTCTTAAAAAACAAGTATAATATATGTAGAAATTAGGTGATTTTATGAAAAGTTATAATGTTATTAATAGTGATGAAACAATCAAACTAGGAGAAAAAATAGGTAGACTATTAAAACCAGGGGATGTGGTATTACTTTTAGGAGACCTATCAGCAGGAAAAACTACAATTACTAAGGGTATTGGAAAAGCCCTAGGAGTTAATAAAATAATTAATTCACCTACATTTACTATTGTTAAAGAATACAAAGGATCTAAATGTGATTTATTTCATTTAGATTTATATAGATTAGATGGATTAAATGAAGATTTTGATTTAGAAGAATATATGGATAGAGGGGGAGTTTGTGTTATTGAATGGCCCTTTCAGGTTAAGGAAATATTACCTAGTGAATATTTATTAATTGAATTAAAAATAACTTGTGAAAATGAAAGAATAATAAATGTTAGTGGTATTGGAAAATATCAAGAAATTGAAGGTGAATTAGATGAAATCATTAATTGTTGATTCAGCTACTCAAGTATTATATATAGCCTTAGTAATTGATGGTAGGGTAAATGAAAAATATATACCTGGAAGAAATGATCATGCCAAATATATTGTTTCTACTATTGATGAATTATTAAAAAGTGAAAATATTACTACTAATGAATTAGATGAAATTATTTGTGGTATTGGACCAGGTTCTTATACTGGAGTACGTATGGCAGTAACTGTATGTAAAATGATGGCTATATTTATGAATAAGCCGTTATATAAAATATCTACATTAAAGCTTATTGCATCTAATTTAAAGGGAATAGTATTATCAACTATTGATGCTAGACGTGGTAATGTTTTCGGTACAATAATCGATACAATAAATGATAAATATATTATAGAAGAAGCTCATACCTCATATTCTCAATTAAAGGAAAATCATTTTGATTTTGAAGTAAATGAAAATGATTTTAGGGTTGATGCTTTATATATTATAGAACATAAAGAAAAAGTAATAGAGCCTCATTTATTAGTACCTAATTATTTAAGGGATACTGAGGCAGAAAGAAATTTACATGATTAGATTATATAACGAAGAGGATATAGAGGATATTATCACTCTTGAGAAAAAAATATTAAATACAACCTTAGGAGATTCATTATATATTGATTTAGAAAATCCTTTTGCTAGACATTATGTATATATAGATAATAATAAATTATTAGGCTATATATCATCTGTATTTGATGGCGATATGATTAGTATAATGAATTTTTGTGTGGATGATAATTATCAAAATAAGCATATTGGTAGTAGTTTATTAAATTATTTATTAATTCAATGTATGAAAGAAAATAACAATTTAACTGGTGCTATTTTAGAGGTAAGAGAATCTAATAAAAGAGCTATTCATGTTTATGAAAGCTTTGGTTTTAAAAATATTCATACTAGAAAAAATTATTATTCTGATCTAGAAAATGCCTTGGTTTTAATGAAAGAATTTAATCATTATGATGATATATTAAATAATTATTTAGCTAATTATTGCAATATAGAAAGAAAGAATGATTATATTAAATACAGTGATAATATTCAAGCTGATAAATATTTTCATAATTATTATAAATTTTTTGATAATGAAAATGCCTTAGATTTTATTAGTGAAAATAATGATGATTATTTAATGGTTTTAGTTAATAAACCATTAAATATAAAGAATTTAATTATTGAAAAAGAAGCTATTATGTATTCATCATTAAAAATGCTTAATTTAAGAAATTATATTATTAAAGGTAATATTAAAATTATTGATAATGATAATGACTTATATAATATTATTTATAATGATTCTATAAAATATGGGAAAAATTATGCTAATAGTGAAGCATTAAGAAAGCTTGATATGCATAATAATATTTATCATTATGGAATATATATTGATAATACAATTATTGGATATTTATTAGTTTATACTAATTTAAATAGCATTTATATTACAGATTTCTTTATTTTACCAGAATATCAACATCAAGGCTATGGAGTATCTTTATTTAAAAATATTGTAGATTATTATAAAAATAATGGTTATTTTGATTGTTATTTATGTGCTGATTTAGAAGATAGTGTCATTAATTGGTATCAAAAAATTGGTTTTGTAGTGATTAATAAAAACTATTATTATAGGAGATGTAAATAATGGATAAAACAAACGCAATGAGAATATTAGATCAAAAGAAAATACCTTATTTAACTCACGAATATCCTCATGATGGAGATCTATGTGTTATCGGTACTGATGTTGCAAGACTTTTGAATCAAGACCCTAATAAAGTATTTAAAACCTTAGTAACTACATATAATAATCATTATTATGTTTGCGTTATTCCAGTAGCCTCTGAATTAGACTTGAAAAAAGCTGCAAGCTATTTTAAAGTTAAATCATTAGATATGGTTCATGTTAAGGATTTATTAGGAATTACTGGCTATATTAGAGGTGGCTGTAGTCCTATTGGAATGAAAAAAAGCTTTGATACTATTGTTGATGAATCAATTTTGAAATATGATAGTATAATTTTTTCTGGAGGTAAAATAGGTCTTCAAATAGAAATGAAGCCTAAGGATTTAGAACGTGTAATTAAGGTTAGATTTTTAAACATTATAAGGGAGGGTTAATATGTTAGTTTTAGGAATTGAATCAAGCTGTGATGAAACCTCTGTTGCCATTGTAAGAGATGGTAAGGAAGTACTAGCTAATGTAATTAATTCACAAATTAAAATTCATGAAAAATTTGGTGGTGTTGTACCTGAGGTAGCATCACGTCATCATGTATATCAAATATCGATGGTATTTGAGGAGGCTTTTAAAGTGGCAAATGTAAAGCCTCTGGATATTGATTTAGTTGCGGTAACAGAAGGACCAGGATTAATAGGTTCTTTACTTGTTGGAGTTAATGCAGCTAAAACCTTTTCGTTAATGTATAATAAACCTATTATTGGAGTTCATCATTTAGCTGGGCATATCTATGCAAATGCGATTGAACATGAAATGAAATTCCCTTTAGTTGCATTACTTGTATCAGGTGGAAATACTGAATTAATTGTAATGAAAGAGCATTTTAATTTTGAAATAGTCGGACAAACTTTAGATGATGCGGTTGGTGAGGCATACGATAAGGTTGCAAGAGTAGTAGGGCTTCCATACCCTGGAGGACCTCATGTAGATAGGCTAGCTCATTTAGGAAATGATACTTATCATTTACCTAGAGTATATTTAGATGATGGTAGCTATAATTTTTCTTTTTCTGGTTTGAAAAGTGCTGTTATTAATTTAGCTCATAATCTTAAACAAAGAAATGAAGAGGTTAATGTTAATGATTTATGCTGTTCATTTCAGGATAGCGTAACTGAGGTATTAGTAAGAAAAACTATTAGCTTAGCTAAAAAAAGAAATATTAATAATATTATTGTTGCAGGAGGAGTATCTGCAAATAAAGGATTAAAGGAGAGATTTATTAAAGAAGGAGATGGATTTAATATTTCAATTCCTTCAATAAAATATTGTACTGATAATGCAGCTATGATAGCTGTAGCAGGATATTATCAATATAAAACCAATCCAACTTTATCTGATTTATCAATGAATGCTAGTGCTTCTTTAGATCTTATAAGTGAATAGTAATATAATTAAAATATCAGCAAAATATCTTGCTGATTTTTAATTTGCAACGATTTATAAATTGTTGCAAAACGATTACAACAATTTTATTTAAATAGACATTAGATATTTCACTCGAAAAAAAATCAAAGACTATGAAAAAATCGTGAGGTTAATGGAATGAGATTCAATATATAAATTCTCTTGATTATTGATGAATAAAAAAATAATTAAATAATTAATATAAGATAGGGAGTAGCCTAAAATAATTATGTTTAGGTTGCTCCAATTTTCATTTTAGTTTAAATTTACTATTAAATATTACTGATTAATAGATAAAAAAGTATATGGTTTTAATTATTTTTACATAAACGACAAAATTCGACATTTTTCAAGTAGTAATATGTCATATAGTGTCAAATGAGAAATATGAATAATATTTGATACAATAAGGAGGCATTATGAATTTAGAAGAATTTTATTATAGTATTGGAGGAAATTATCAAAATGTATTGATTTATTTACCTTCAAGTACATTAATTATAAAATACATTAAAAAGTTTTTAGATGATAATTCCTTTAATCTATTAGAAAAAAATTTAAAAGAAAAAAATTATAAGGAAGCATTTTTAGCTTGTCATACCTTAAAAGGAATATGTTCTAATTTAGGATTTGGTTCATTATTAAAATCTTCTAGTATATTAGTAGAGGAACTAAGAGATTGCAATAATATTAATATCATTAATGTCAACAATTATTTTGAATTAGTTAAAGATAATTATATACTATTAATAAATAAAATTAATGAGTTAATTAATAATTAAAAAAATTATTAATTATAAAGAGGTTGCTTATGTGGAAAAGAAAAATATTGGTAGTAGAAGATAATGAAATTAATAGGGAGATGCTAGTTGATATTTTATCTAGCGAATACGATGTAATTACTGCATCAAATGGAAAAGAAGCATTAGACGTAATAAAGAATGTCTATCAAAATAAAGAATATATATCATTAATTTTACTTGATATTATTATGCCTATTATGGATGGCTATACATTTTTAAAAAAATTGAAGAATGATGAATATGGAGCTTTGATTCCAGTTGTTGTAACAACATCAAATGTCAATGAGGTTGATGAAGTTTTAGCCTTATCAAGTGGAGCTACTGACTTTATTCCTAAACCATATAAGGCAAAGATTATTCTTCATAGAGTTGCTAATATAATTAAATTAAGAGAACATTCAGCATTAATTAATCAAGTCATTTATGATAAGCTTACAGGATTATATAATAAAGATTATTTTTATCAACAAATAAAGAATTCATTTGTTAGAAATGATTTAGAGCCTTTTTATATAGTTACATTAAATATAGAGAATTTTAAGTTTTTTAATGAAAGCTTTGGATTAAAAACTGGAGATAATTTATTAAATGAAATTGCTAAAAAAATAAGGAATTATTTTGGTAATGATGTCGTTGCTGCTAGATTCAATGCTGATAGATTCTTTTTATTATTGAATTATAATCAATATAAAGCTTTTGATTATAAAGAGGCTATTGAAATTTCTAAATCTATTATTATTAGATGGGGAGTATTTGAAATAGTTGATAAGACTATTCCAGTTGAACAAATGTGTGATAGAGCTTCTTTAGCAGTTAATAGTATTAAAGGGCAATATAATAAATATATTAATTGCTATGATGATAATATGAGAAAAGCTCTATTAAGAGAAAAAATGTTATTAGATTCTATTGATGAGGCAATAGAAAATAAACAATTATTTGTATATTTTCAACCAAAATATTCTGTTTATAATAAAGAATTAATTGGAGCTGAGGCTTTAGTTAGATGGAATCATCCTTCATTAGGTATGGTTTCACCTAAAGAATTTATTCCATTATTTGAAAAATATGGAGTAATTTCTAATTTGGATAGATTTGTTTGGGAAGAAGTATTTATACATTTATCGAATTATAAGAAAAAAGGTTATAAGCTAGTACCAGTATCTATGAATGTATCTAGAATTGATGCTTATAATTCATATTTAAGTGATATTTTTATGAATTTAACAAAAAAATATGATATTGAACCAAAATATATTCATTTAGAAATTACAGAAAGTGCTTATACAAAAAGTCCTAAACAAATTATTAAAACCTCAATTGATTTAAGAAAACAAGGCTTTTCTATTGAAATGGATGATTTTGGATCAGGCTATTCTTCGCTTAACATGTTTAGTATGCTTGAAGTGGATGTAATTAAGCTTGATATTGATTTTGTTCAAAATGAAACATCAAAAAGTATTGATAGAAGTATTTTAGGCGATGTTATTAATATGGCACATAGAATGAATATAAGAGTCGTAGCTGAGGGAGTAGAAACAAATGAACAATTAAATAAATTAAGAATGCTTAATTGTGATTTTGTTCAAGGATATTTATTAAAAAAACCTATTCCAGAAGATGAATTTGAAAATGAATTAAAAAAATTATTAGTATTTGCTTAATATAGGGGGATTTATATGAAAAAGAAATTATTTAGTATTGTTTTAATGTTATTATTATCTTTATCATTATTTAGCTGTAATAATGAAAAAGAAGCTATTTCTATTTATTTATGGAGTAATCAATTAATAGATAATGGTTATGCAAATTTCATTCAATCAGAATTACCTGAGGTTAATATGGAATTTGTTGTTGGAAATAATGATTTAGATTTCTATCAATTTATGAAGTATAATAATTCATTACCAGATATTATTACAACTAGAAGATTTTCACTTCATGATGCAGTGGGAATTAAAGATCAATTAATGGATCTATCATCTACTGAAGAAGCAGGAGCTATTTATGATTCCTAATTTAAAGGATTTTGTTAATGATGATAATACTGTAAATTGGTTACCTTTATGTGGTGAGGCAGATGGTTTTGTGGCTAATAAGAAATTATTTGAGGCAAATAATATTCCTCTACCTACAGATTATGATAGCTTTATTTCTGCTTGTAGACGTTTTGATGAATTAGGTATTAGAGGATTTGCTGCTGATTTTACTTATGATTATACTTGTATGGAAATACTTCAAGGATTATCTATTTCAGAATTGAATTCAATTGAAGGTAGATTATGGAGACAACAATACGAAAATGTAAATAGTAGTAATGTTGGATTAGATGATAAAGTATGGCCAAAGGTTTTTGAAAATATGGAAAAATTTATTAAGGATGCTAATGTTGTAGCAGAAGATATTTCTTCATATTTTTCAAAAAATTATAATGCATTTTTAAAAGGTGAAATTGCAATTATTAGAGCTGGTGGTGCTAATGTTGTTGCCTCAACTAAGACTGAAAATTTTGAACCTATTTTGTTACCATATTTTTGTCAGGATGGTGAAGAATGGTTATTAACATATCCAGCATTTCATGTGGCATTAAATAAGGATTTGAGTAAAGATAGTAGTAGAAAGGCTTCGGCTTTAAAAATATTAAAGGTAATGCTATCAGATTCTGGACAAAAGAAGCTATCTAGTGGGCAAGATATTATTAGTTATAGTCAAAATGCTAATTTAGAATTAGATTCATCATTAAATAATATTAATAATCTTATTTCTAATAATCATTTATATATTAGAATTGCATCTAATGATTTCTTTTCTGTTTCAAAGACAGTAGTTTCAAAAATGATTAAAGGAGAATTAAATGCTAGTGAGGCATATCAAGAATTTGATAACCTATTAAAGGAATCAAAAAATCAAGAAAATGAAGTAATTCTAACATTAGATAATGATTATAAAAATGAATTTACTCCTGATGGTAATAAATCATATTCATTTATGGCAAATTCATTAAGAAATATGTATAAGACTGATGTATTATTAGCTCCATTTAATTCCTTTACAGGATTAACATTTATAGGTGATTATACTGAAAAAATGGTTGGCTATATGATTATGCCAAATGCGTTAGATGCTTATAAGACTACACTTACTGGTAGTAGCTTAAAGGAATATATTAGAAAATATGTAGAAGGTAAAGCAGGAGGCTGCAAGCCATTTAATGATAACTGTCTACCTACCTTAAGTGGTATGGAATTAATTGTAAAAAAAGAAGAAAATAATTATGTTTTAGTTGATGTATTAATGAATGGTAGTAGTATTAAGGATGAGGAATCTTATACTATTACAAGCATAAATATTGCTGCTAAAATGGGTCAATTTGGAAGCTTGGGCTTTGTTAAAGAAAAACTTAGAGTAAGAAATGCTTGGATTGAATACATTAAAAATGATGGAGTATTAGTAGAACCAAACAAATATATTTCTATTCAATAATGGAGGCATTATGAAAAATAAAATAATTTGTCTAGTTTTATCAATTATGATGTTTTTTGGTTTGACTAGCTGTAATAAAAATGAAAAAATAGAAGTTAGTATGTATTTGTGGGATAAATCAATGACTAGTGAATTGACTCCATGGCTAGAAGAAAAATTTCCTGAGATTGATTTTAATTTTGTTATTGGTTATAATTCTATTGAATATTTTAAGGATTTAAAAAATAGAAATTATTTGCCAGATATTATTACTTGTAGACGCTTTTCATTATATGATGCAGTTGATTTATCTGATTCATTATTAGATTTAAGTGAAAGTGATATTGTTGGAAGCTTTTATGATAGTTATTTATCATATAACAGAGAAGAAAGTGGCGCAATTAGATGGCTACCTATGTGTGCTGAGGTAGATGGATATATTGCTAATGGTGATTTGTTCACTGAAAATAATATTAAGCTTCCTACAAATTATCAAGAGTTTAAAAATGCTTGCTTAGCTTTTGAAAATTTAGGAATAAAAGGATATATTAATGATTACCATGAGGATTATTCTTGCTTAGAAGCTCTTCAGGGCTCTTCAATACCAAATTTAATGAATCTTGAGGGTATGATTTGGAGAACTAAATATGAAGGCTTTATTCAAGGTGAAACTGAATTAAATAATAATTTGTGGAAGAAAGTTTTTAATAATTTTAGTAATTATTTAAATGATACTTTTGTTGATAATAGTTCTGATTTTGTAGAATTTGGCACAATGAAAAAAGCTTTTTATGATAATGAGGCTGCAATTATGCGTGGGACTGCAAGTGACTGCGTAGTAATAAGAGAAGTAACTGGAATGAATGCAGTGATGCTTCCTTATTTTGGAGAAACAAAAGATGAT
Source organism: Anaeroplasma sp. (assembly GCA_045124155.1). Classification (GTDB taxonomy): domain Bacteria; phylum Bacillota_I; class Bacilli_A; order Acholeplasmatales; family Anaeroplasmataceae; genus Anaeroplasma. The sequence goes on along the minus strand of JBGVLG010000133.1, from coordinate 4,021 downwards.
AGTTGGCTACTCACTTATCCAGCTTGCCAAATTGCAGTGAATAAGGATATTCAAAGGGAAGAAAAAAAAGAAGAAGCAATTAAAAGTGTACTAAAGGCTATTTTTAGTGATGAAGGACAAAAGCGTGTATCTACTAGTAAAGCAGTATTAAGCTATAATAAAGATGTAGATATAAAGATAAATGAGGTATTTAGTGAGGTTAAAGATTGTATTAATAAAAATCATTTATATATAAGATTAGCTTCAATAGAAATGTTTAGTATCTCTAAAGATATTGTCCAAAAAATGATTACAAAGGAATATGATTCAAATGAAGCATATCAAGAATTTAATAATAGAATTGCTAAAAATAAAATTAAAGAAGAATTACCTATTATTACTAATCAATTAGAATATTATGATTATAAATTAATTGAAGGTGGAAATCCTAGTCAATCTAGTTTCTTAAATACCTTGAGAAGGGGTCTTTCAAATGAAATAGCTATTGGATATTCTACAGTAGTTACAACACCAATATTTAGTGGTGAATATAATGAAGAACAATTAGGTTGGCTTTGTGGTAATAAATCCTATATTAGACAAGGCTATTTAACTAAAGAAGAAATAATTTTAGTATTAGAATGGTTAATTAATACTAAGGATAATTCAAATCCAATAAGAAATAAAAATTTAATTCCAGTAGTCAGTGGAATGGAATATTCTATTAAGGATAATAAGGATGGAAGCTATAAATTAATAGATGTTTTAGTTAATGGTAGGCCATTAGAGGATGATAAAATATATAATGTTATGATGTTTGGAGATAATAGCTATATTACATCAAGCATTTATGGAAATTGTCAATTGCCAGAATTTATAAATGAGAAAATGATATCTGATAAAAAAATAACTGCATTAAGTGTATTATTAAATGTATTAGAAGATGGAAAACAATTTGAAAAGCCTACTAATTATGTTAAAATAAAATAAAAAGATAGTGGGAGGTACTTATGAAAAAGAAGATTATAATTGCTATAACTTCTATAATAATTTTAGTAATTGTTATAACAAGTAGTATTTTCTATTTTAATTTTGTTAGCGATACTATTTATAAAGAAAGTATTTCCCATTTAAATGAAATATATAATCAAACTAATTATTCATTAGATTCTCTTATAAATAAAAATTGGAGTAATCTTCATATGATGAGTGATTATATTTCTGATGTTGATGATGAAGATGAAATTGAATTATATATTAAGGATTCAAGAATTGATATTGGATATACAAATTTTTATTTTATATCTCATGATTGTAATTATCAAACAATTGATAATAAAAATGGTTATATTGATTTAAAAGATAAAATATCAGATTTATTTTATGAAAAAAAGGATATTTTAGTTAATGCAGTAGTACCTGGAGAGCCGCAATTAATGTTTTTTGTTATCCCTATTAAAAATGGAATATTTAGAACCTTTGAATATGATGCGATTGCGATAAGTTTTAATAATTCTGATTTTGTTAAATTAATAGAGGTATCCTCATTTAATGATAATGCTAGTAGCTTTATTGCCCATTCAGATGGAAGAGTAATTGTAAATAATAATGTCAATAATATTACAAGCTTTCATAATATATTAGCTTTATTAGATGAAAGATCTAATTTATCTAGTGATGAAATATTAGAAATAAAAAATGATTTGAAGCTTAGTCAAAATGGATCTAGAAAGATTACAATCAATAATATTGATTATTATTTTTTATATCATAAAATTGATCTAGAAGATTGGTTTTTATTTGGTTTAGTTCCAACTAGTGTTGTAAATAATAGTATGGATTCTCTTCAAAGAACAACCCTAATTATTGTTTCTGGTTTATTTATTGTATTTATAGTTGCTATTGTTGGAATTGTTATTTGGAATAATAGAGAGAAATTAAAGGAAAAGGATATTGAAATTTTATACCGCGATGAGTTATTTACAAAATTATCTATTAATATTGATGATATTTTTATGATGATTGATTCATCAATTAGTAAAATTAATTATATTAGTCCAAATGTTGATAAATTAGTTGGAATTAGCAAAGAAAGAATTTGTAAGGATATTAATATATTAAGGGAATTATTAATTGATAAAAATGCTATTAGTATTTTAGATTTAATAAGCGAAATAAAACCAGGTGAACAAAAGGAATGGTCAAGAGAATATATTCATCTTAAGACTAAAGAAATAAAATGGTTTTATGTTGTTGTAATGTGTACTAATATTTTAGGAGAAAATAAATATATATTAGTTTTTTCTGATAGAACTAATGATAGAAAAATTAATCAACAATTAGAAGAGGCAGTAAAGATTGCTGAAAGTGCTAATAATGCTAAAAATTTCTTTTTAAGTAATATGTCTCATGATATTAGAACTCCTATGAACGCTATTGTAGGATTTACTACATTAGCTATTAATAATATTGATAATAAAGAAAAGATAGAAAATTATTTAGAAAAAATATTATCCTCTAGTAATCATTTATTATCATTAGTCAATGATATCTTAGATATGAGTCGTATTGAAAATGGAAAATTTAATATCAGTGAAAATAAAGAAAATTTAGAAGATATTTTTGTTGAGCTTGGTAATATAATTAGTGGTAGTATTTATAATAAAAATTTAAGATTTTATATTAATGTATTCAATGTAATTGATGAAAATATTTATTGTGATAAAACTCATTTAAATCAAATATTAATAAATATATTATCAAATGCAATTAAATTTACAAATGAAAATGGTATTATTGAGCTTAAGGTTTCTGAACTTACTAAGGATGAAAAATTTGCTACATATGAGTTTAGAATTAAAGATAGTGGTATTGCAATGAGTCAAGAATTCGTTAAGAAGCTATTTACTCCATTTGAAAGAGAAAAAACTTCAACTGTTAGTAGAATTCAAGGTACAGGATTAGGAATGGCAATTGTAAAAAATATTATTGATTTAATGGGTGGTACTATTTTAGTTAATACAGAAGAGAATGTAGGTACTGAGATAATTGTTACATTGCGATTTAAATTAGCTAAAAACGAAGAAATTGAATGTAATTTTGATTTTAATAACGCATTAATTATTTGTGATAATAAAGAAAATTGTATGGAATTTTGTGCTTTACTTAAGAGTATTAATATCAATTCTGAATATTTATATGAATTTAATAATGCGATAGATATAATTAAAAATAATAATTATGATTTAATTTATATTGATGAATCAATAATTAAATATGATAATGATTTTTTTGTTAATGCTTCTAAACATATAAAGGAAAATACCAAAATATTATTTGGAGTATATAGCTATTCTAATATAGAAAATATTCCTAATAGTGAAAATATTACAATGTGCTATAAACCATTATGGAGAAGTAAGGTTATAAAAACATTGAATTATATTTCTAATAATAAAACTATTATATCTACTAATAAAGTAGATGATATTATCATTAGCTATGAAGGAAAGAATATATTATTAGTTGAGGATAATTCATTAAATTCTGAAATTGCTTATGATATTTTAACTGAATATGGACTTAATGTAACTATAGCTAATGATGGAGTTGTTGCCTTAGATATTATTTCTAATTCTAAATACGGTGATTTTGATCTAATATTTATGGATATTCAAATGCCTAAAATGGATGGCTATGAGGCAACAAGAAGAATAAGAGGTTTAGATAATGATATTAATAATATTCCTATTATCGCGATGACAGCAAATGCTTTTGATGAGGATAGAAATAATGCTTTATCAAGTGGAATGAATGATTTTATAACTAAACCAATTAGAATTAAAGAAATAATTAATATCTTAAATAAATATTTAAAATGAAGGTAGTTTAATTCTACCTTTATTTTTTATAGTGTGCCGGGCATGGCACTAATCTTACTGGTGAAAGTCCAGTCACGGGTATTTACCGCCAAGTGTAGCAAACCCCAAGCCGTTAACAGTAATGTTATGGGTGAAGGAAGGGGCTAGCAAAGTTCTCGAGC
>JBGVLG010000132.1:0-44499 GCA_045124155.1 Anaeroplasma sp. | reverse complement strand
TAGTTATATTATACAACTAAATAAAGAAAAATGCAATCTAAAAGCAAAAGAAAAATCAATGAATTTAGGCTTATTGTTACCCAAAATCATTGATTTTTATAATTTTGATTATTTAGTAGTATAATTTATGAAAAGTTTAGGTACTAATTAAATCATAACAAGATGCAATACTTGAAGTCTTGTTAAAAATTGTTCCATCAACTGCAGAACCCATCATTGTCAAAAAGATGCATGCAGTTAAAATGAAAGAAAATGCAGCTAATGCTAATGATAAATATTTTTTCATAAATTTTACCTCCTAGAAGTATTATATCATTGAAGATATATTATTGAAATATAAATATTTAATTAAGAAACAAAATGTTAGTTTTTGTCCATTAAAATCTGTCTTGATTTATGACAAGTGAAATATATTATCTGATACTTGCTGGAAATATCTTTAATTATTTTTTTACCTAATCTAAGCTTTTCATCATCAAAACTTACGAACGGATCATCTAGAATAATAAATGGCTTTTCATTAGGATATAGGCAATCAATAAGTGCAAATCTCATACATATAGAAATAATAGATTGAAGACCACGAGAAAAATTTTTTAAATCCTTTAAACCATCCTCAGTAGAGAATTGAAATTTGAAGTTAGTATCAATATTATAATCAATATTCTTAAATATTTGATTAACATATTTATTGACACTATCCTTCATTGGCTGTACATATCTCTTTAATAAAGCATTTTGAGAATTTGTTAAATATTTGATACTTAATTCAAGAATTCTATATTCATTCTCTAAAGCATCTACTTCCTTCTTTAACTCCTCATAATTACATTTTAATTCGTCAAGCTTTTCAACATCAACCTCGAATTCGATAATTTCATTGGCATCCTTAGTTTTTTCTTCATTAATAATTGCAATTTCATTATCAATTCTTTCTATTTCGCTATTTAATTGATTAATATCAACTGCTTCAAATTTATTAGTATCATTTAATTTATTTTCAATAATATATTTATTAATATAATTTATTTTTAAATTTAAATTATTTTCTATATCAAGCTTATTTCTTAAATGAGTATTTAATTCTCCAATTCTTTCTTCTATTGTTAATGCAGTAGTTTTAAATTTAGCTAAGAATAAATTAATTTCTTTAGTTAATTCTTCTATTTTCTTTTCTCTATTATCACCTTCATGATCAATTAAATCATATTCAGCCTTTAATTCAGTATATTTTTGAACATTGCTTCTTACAATAAATAGGTTATTTGTATAATCATTTGAATATAAATGATACTTAAAGAAAAAGGTTCTAATTTCTTCTTCTGTTGAACGAAGCTCATAATCATATGATTTAACCTTATCATTATATTTAGGTTGATTTTTATTAGCATTTATTAAGAAAAATGCAATAGATAATACATAACCTAAAGTGGCAGCTACCATTACGCAAATTCCTGACAATAAAAAATTATCCTTATAAGAACTAAAGAATGAATATACAAATAATCCAACACCAATTAATAAGATAATAGAGCTTATAATTGTAAATGATATTCCTAATACAGGCTTATGATGAATAGGCTCTTCCTCATGGGCAGATAATACACCTTTAATATTATTCAATTTTTCAATTTTTTTACTAATATTTGCAATATCTATAGATGTAGGAAGGTCATATTTAGAAAGAGTTTCTTCTAATTGTTGTAGTCTTTCATAAACATTAATGTTTTTTTCTTTTTCAAATTCAGCTGCTGTCTTTAAGCTAGTTAATTTTTTATATTGATTCTTAACACTTAATAAATCCTCTTGAGTCAAAGAATTACCATTAAATATTTCATTATTTGAATTTAGTTTTTCCTTAGTAGCCTTAACATCATCCTCATATTTCTTTAAAACGGCATATTTAGCTTGCATATCCTGTGATTTTGAATAATTAATGATTTGCTTACTAATTGTCCTTTTCTTTTCATTAAGCTTAATTAGTTCTTTATTCTTAATTTCTAAATCCTCTTGAATTAAACTTATACCTGCAACCTTGGCAATACAATCATCAATTTCACTTTCAATTGCAGCCATTTTCTTTTTCTTATCACAGATAATACCTTTTTTATTATTTAGTTTAATTTGATTCATTCTATTACTAAGAATCTCACAAGCTTTATCGAAGCTTTCAGAATCATTAGTACCCCCAATCAAATTGGCAAGCTTAGCCTCAATATCACTTCCGAAGCCACCATCAATCTTCTCTTCTGGAATAAATACACTTCTTTCAAAAGAAGTTGAATTTAAATTCAAAAATTTTTCTCCAACATTAGAATCAATATTTTTAAGTTCTTTTCCTAAATCTATATCATAGATATGAAAAGAATCTAACTCTATGTTTTTAGGATTAAATTGTCTTTCGATTCGGTATTTTTTATTTTCAGCCTCAATTATTAATAATCCTCCAAAACTTGATAGGCTTTTCCATGGAGTATATTTTATTCTATCTTCATTATTTAAACCATAAAGCATAGATTTAATGAATACTGTTAATGTAGTTTTTCCCCAACCGTTTTCCTGATAAAATGAATTTAGAGTATTTGAAAAATCATAGGAATAATCTTTTATTTTACCAAAGCTTTCAATGTAGAGACTTAGTATTTTCATATTATTTTGCCTCCTTTATTAAAGCTTTAATTCCATATTCTATTACTTTTGCTTTTTCCTCTTGTGATAAATTTGAATTCATTACATTTCTAATAAATTCTCCCTTAAGAGAAACATCGTTAACATAATTTTTCATATTTATCAAAAATTTTGACTCATCTATTAATCTTGAAAAATAAAATAATAAAGCTATTTTTTCTTCTAATGATTCTAAATTTTTATTTATTTCTAAAGAATAGCTACCAACCAATCTAACCTGAACAATATCTTGATTTGGTATATCTTTAATTGTATCTAATGTCAAAATTTCAATATCATCCCATGAATCACATTTAGAAATATCTATTTTTATATCATGAATTGTTCTAATTGAATAAGGCATAAAAGAGGATTTAAGTTCATAATCATTAATTTCAATTAATGAGAAGCCCTTTACCCCAGTTTCATTAAAATTCAAACCCTCAAGACAACCAGGATAGACATAAAACCCTCTTGAATCTAGTGGTTTACTTTGATATTGATGAGTATGTCCTAATGCTAAATAATCTATATTTTTATCCTTAAGCTTTGAAATTTCTATTTTATTTTCTCCCGTTAAAGCTCCATGCATAATTACGATATTAATTTTATCCTTTTTCAAAGACAAAGAATCATATAAATATTTTTTACTGACCTCATTATAATTAATTCCAGTTATATCAAATTCCTCATAGCTAAAGGTTGACCACGTATTACTAAATATTTTTAAATTTTTAGGACATTTTTCAAGTGAGGAAAGATAAGTTTCCTCTTCATGATTACCGGCAGTATAATAAAAATCTATATTGGAATTAGACTCAATTAAGCCTAAGATATATGATTGTGATTTTAGTGAAATTTTATTGTCGTCAAATAAATCTCCAGATATCAATATAATGTGAACACCATTATCATTTGCATAATTTATTAGTCTTTCAAAATTATATAAAAGTTCTCTTTTTCTATCCTTTTGAAATGCTGGATTTAAATCTAAAGATAGTGGCGAATCTATATGAAGATCAGCAGTATGAATTATTTTCATATAAACCTCCAAATAACTAATATAAAATAATTTTAACATAATAAAACAAAAAAAAGAATATGAAAATCAGATTAAATTGATTTTCATATTCTTTCATAAATATCATATAATTACTTCTTCTTATTTATATGTATATAAAGAAGAAATTGATACATTTTTGTCAAGAGACTTATAACTAATAGTAATTGAATATAGTTTTTTGTTATTTAAAATAAAACTTACACTTACAGGCTCTGAAACCTCTACTGATGTACTATTAAAGAAAGCTTGAGCTGATTCTTTCTTTACAGTTCCAACTAAGGAATTTTCATCAACTGTTTTGGTTACAAAATAAGAATCATCTAAATTATATCCAAATAAATTATTTGAATCCAAATTCTCAAAGTATGTAGTTTTAGTCTTCTTTTCAAGTTTAAAGTTTTGATTTAAAGAATATCTATCTACTACTGAAGAACCAGATAAAGTCTCAGAATTAGTTATTGTAATCTTAGTGTCATTCTTATATACAATTGTTTCTCCATCTTTCATAACAGCATTTGTAGTTACTGTAAATACATCTTTTAACCCATTTTTAATAGCATTTGAAAAATCAGAAACTGTAGAAATTGTATCAGGTGTAGTAACTGTTTGAGTGGTTGTAGAAGAATTAGTATCAGTAGGTTCTTCGCCACCACATGAGGTTAAAGCAACAAGACCAAATAATGCTAATGCTAAATATTTTTTCATTTTCATTTCTTTAGACCTCCTAATTAAAACTTCTTTACTAAAGCTAAAGCAGCTAAAGCAGTAAGTGTTGTTAATGCTACTACTGCAACACCAAGATAATTAAATGAACCTGAAACTACTTCATCAACTCCTTCAATAGTTGGAGCTAATGAATCTAGATATTCTTGATATGAAACCTTTAATGTATTTAGATTAGTTAAATCAAGAATTGTCTTCTCAGCAGGTTTTAAATTATTAATCTTATTAGCCAAAATAGTTAATTCAGTTAAACGAGATAATGTGAATGTAGTATCTAATCCATCTAACTCTGCTTGAAGATTTTTTACCTCAGCTGATGCTGTCTTATATTTTAATTCTCTTAATGATTTACTAACTGCAGCAAGTTTAGTTGACATTTGAGTTAATTGAGCTTCTGTATAACCATATTTAGTTAAATCATCAGTTAAATTAACATAAGCAGTAGATGCTGTATTAATTAATGTTTCATCTTGTAATGAAACAATATTAATATTCATTATTCTATCCATTGATTCTAAATAAGTTACAGAGGTTTTATTCATTGCTACATAATTACTTCTTTGAGCATTTTCTACTGTACCGAAGAATACCTCATATTGAATAGAATCATAGCCTTCAATATCTTCATTGCTTGGAAGTATCATTGAAATTGGCTTAAATGTACCTATTAAATCAACAAAGTTAGCATAATAAATCTCTAATCCATACATACCAATAAACGCATGTAATTTATCATAACCTGGAGAATTAATTGTGATTTTATTTTCAATATCACTTCTCTTATAGCACTCTAGGCTTGGAGCGATAACTGATTTGAATTCAACTGACTCTAAATTTGAGCACTTGTAGAATGCAAAAGCACCAACAGTCTTCATTGAGTCAGGTAATACAACTGACTTAATGTTTACATTAGAGTTACCTGCAGATTCAGAAATTGATGCAGTACCATCTAAAACAACTAGATTAGAAATTTTCTTTGCTGCAGGAACAGCTGATAAATTAAGTTTAGTATTTGTTAGTGTTGTATATAAAACACCATCATTTAGTAATAAATAGTTATTTACACTACCAGTTGTAGCTAAAGTACCATTATTATCATAATTAAATTCTTCAAGATAATTAGCACCATTAAATGCTAAATCAGATACTAATTCTAGTGTTGGAGCTAATGTGAATTTCTTTATGCTTGTACCAACAAACACATATTGACCAATTGATTTTAGTTTTAATGCAGTTAATGAAGATAAACTAGAATTTGCAAATGCATAACTATTTAGTACCTCTAAAGCAGGTGCTACTACTACACCAGAAACACCTGAAGAATAGAATGCATATTCACCAATTTTAACTGCCTTAGATAAAGAAACTGTCTGAAGCTTTGATGTTTTAGCAAATGCAAAAGATCCAATAGTTTTAACATTTGATAAATCAATTTCAGATAAAGATGTACAGTTTCCAAATGCATAATCAGAAACTACTTCGATATTTCCTTCAACTGTTGTTAAAAGAGAAGCATTCATAAAGGTATTAGCTTTCACTTCCTTAATTGAAGAAGGTAAAGTAATAGTAGTTAGCTTTGATTGAGCCATAAATGCACCCTCACCGATCTTTAATAGGCTTGAAGGTAAATTTATAGCTGTTAATGAACCTGATTTTTTATTCGCGAATGCATAATCTCCAATCTCATTTACATTATCACCTAATGTAACTGTAGCAAGTGATGATGCTTCAAAGAATGAATAGCTTCCTAATTTTGTAGCGTTTGTTAAATCAATAGTAGTTAATGCAGTAAATGCAAAGGCATAATCGCCAACATTTCCAGAAATATTAGCTGAATTTATGTTAGCTAATGAAGTAGCTAAGAAGAAAGCATGATTATTAACTGTAGTATTTTCACCTAATGTAACAGTCTTTAATTGATTACATTTAGTAAATGCATAATCACCAATTGTTACCTTTTCACCTAATGTAGCACTTGTAAGCTTTGAGGATGCAAATGCATATTTACCAATTGTTGTATTAGCTCCTACTGAAACTGTAGTTAATCCTGTTTCAGCAAATGCATAATCACCAATTAATTTAACAGAATCTAAATTAGTTAATGAAGCTAAATTGCTACAACCATAGAATGCATAGCTTGGTAATTCATCAACATTAGTTAATGCTACTGATGTAAGATTAGGACAATTAGCAAATGCTTTATTTGCTAATGTAACATCATGGGTAAATGTTAATGAGGTTATTTTACTATTTCCAGAGAATGCAGCCTCGGCAATTGAAGTTACATCTTCTGGTAATGTATAATCACCATATGTATTGTTTGGAGCTGCTAAATATACAGTTTTTCCATCCTTGCTTAATAATAAACCATTATTTGAAGAATAAGTTTCATTTGCAGAATCAACTGTAAAGCTTGAAACCCTAGTATTTAATAATAATGCAGAACCTAGTGTAGTAAAATATGTTTTAGCTTGAATATTTAATGTTTCTAATGATGTAGAACCACTAAAAATAGATTCTTCAACCTTAACTGCACTGTTAGGTAATGTAACTGTTGTTAATTTAGCACAATTTGCAAATGCATATGAGTTTAAATATTCGACAGATGCATTAATTGTAACTGTTTCTAATAAATCATTTTCAGCAAATGCACTATTTCCAATTGCTACAACCTTACCATTAATTGTAACTGTTTTTAATGAGTCACAATTATAAAATGATCTTGAAGGTATTTGAGTTACATTTAATACTACATCAACTAATGCAGTATTCTCAAAGATTCCTTCATTTAGCTTTGTTAAGCCATCTTTATTAAATGTTACATTTTTTAGACTTGTACAATTCTTAAATGCATTTGTTCCAGAATTTCTTAATTTAGATAAATTAATACTTTCAAGAGAACTACAACCCTCGAAGGCACTATTTCCAATTGTATAGCATTTATTTAATTTGAAATCTTGATTTAATGAAGTACAGTTGTAGAAGCAATAATGACTAATAACCTCAACTTCATCATCTAGATTAATTTCAACTAAACTTGTATTATTTGCAAATGCATATTCACGAATGTATCTAATTGTTGAAGGCAAAATAACCTTTTCAAGAGCTATACAATTATAGAATGCATATTTTTGAATGTCTTGGACACCTTCTGGTATAGTTACTGACTTAATAGTTGTATTAGAATGAGGTGTCTTATTAAAGTCGTCATCATCATCTGGGTTTTCAACCTCAATATCAGTATCATATAAACAGAATGCATATTCGCCAATATAATAAATACCTTGATCATCAGGAATTACAACATCTCCACCTAAGCCCTTATAGGCAACAAGCATTCTATTTTCAACTACAAATTCATTTTTTACAACAACAGTAATTCTTGCTTGTTGTGTAGATGATGGGCTTGATAACGTAATAATTACTGTACCCTCTTTTTTAGCAGTAACTACACCATCTTGATCAACTGATGCAATATTGTCATTTTGAGATGAATATGTAAAATCATAATTATCAGCCACATACCATGGTTGAATATTAGCATGAAGCTTTACCTTTTCTCCTGGATAGAATTCAATAAATGATTTATTAGTTGTATACATTCTATCTCCAGTTTCTCCTATCGCACTAGATTGTGCAGCAATAGGATAAGCAAAGATTGTATCAAAATAATCAAATTTAATACTTTCTAGTTTATCTTCACCCTCATATTTACGATATACAATAGAATTTAAATTTGTTGTAGTTGGCTGCTTTACTTGAATTGTAATAGAGGCAGATTTGTTAGTTATCTTATCATATGCAGTAATTACTGCTCTACCAGTCTTATGAGCTAATACAGCACCTTCATGAACCTCAACAATATTTGAATCAGAAGAACTCCATGTTAAATACTTGAAATATTCTTTATCACTTGATACTGATGAATAGATTAATTGAGTTAAATCATATGCCTCACCTACAGTTAAGCTTAATGACTTTAATGTATTAGTATCAGTACCATCCTCAGTAAATTCAAACTCATCTGTAGTACCAGGTAATTCAATTAAGAAGATATTTGAATTTAATGCATAATCATCAATACTTAATGCAATTGCATTATTAATCTTATAATCAGCAGGCAAATTCTTTAAATAATCAGTCACTTCAATTTCAAGTTCAGTTTCAGAAGCAAAATCTCCATAAACTGGAATAGAATAATTTGACATTAATGTATAGTCATTGCTACCAGAGAAACCTACTGGAGTTACTGCTTGAACATAATGATTATCATATACAGTAACCTTTAAATAATAACGATAATCCTTTAATGTCTTATCATATTTCTTATAATAGCTTGCTGATTTTACGATTGGTGCTTCATCATCCATTGTGAAATCAAAGCTAAATGTATTACGAACATTTGTCTTTTGACCACCAATTTCATCCTCTTCTTCACCTTCATGTGAATAATCTAAAATACCAAGCATACTAAATGTATATTTTCTATTATTAACTAATCCTAAATCCTCGCATCTTAACTTTAAGAAGTTATAATAAGGAACAGCTGAACCACCATTACCAAAAGATTTTCTTGCGTTATAATCAATTTCACTAAATATTACTTCACCAGTAACTGTATCAGTAATTGTAAAACGCATTTCCTTACAGTTACGGAAGCATCCAGCATAAACTGAAGAAATACCATTAATTCCTCCAAATTTAGATGTCATTGCAATATGTTCTTCACTTCCAGGAATTGCTTCATATTGAGATTCATCCATACTATATAAATATGTACCTAACGGTAATAAATAATTGTAATAATAATTTCCAAATGGACGAGTTGCATAATAATCGGCTGCAATCTTATCATCAGCATCAATTGCGTTATTATGTGCCTCAGTTTCTACTTCGAAGAAAGTCTTATCAAAAATTGGAGCTTCAGTCCAGTCCCCAAAGAAAGCAAGGAATGGAACATTTAATGATACTTCAGTTTCAGAATTTGCTATAGCCTTAACAAATCCTTCAACATACATTCCGTAAGCGAAGCTCTTTGTAATATAAGCCTTATCTTCACTAGATAATGTTAATGTCACAGTAACCTTAGTATTTCCGTTTGCAGGTACAGTAACAACTTTATCTGATAAAACTGAATTACCAACCTTAACAACTAAATTACTCTTATCTAGCATATATGATCTTTCAGATACGAAGGTTTCATCTGTTAATGAAACTGACTCAGTCATAGCCTCGATATCCATTGTATATTTTAATTCCTTATCAGAAACATTCTTGATAATGAATTCCATATCATAAACACCAGTTCTATTTACATCATCACCTAATTCTAATTTAGGCTTTACAGAACCTTCAACCTCAATATATGCACTTGTAGTAGTAGCTTTTGTTAAGCTTGCAAGACCAGCACCTTGCTTACGAGGAGAATATGGATTTCCATCCTCATTTAACGCAATAGTTGCTGTAGACATTAATAATGAATTAGTCATTTCCTCGATTTCTTTTGTTGTTAAATCAGGGAAGGTTTCTTTAACATATTGACGAATTAATACAACAATACCACACATGTTAGGTGATGCCATTGATGTACCACTCATTCTTTCATATTCGCCACCAGGAATAGATGATAGGATATCACCACCATGGGCTGTAATTTCAGGCTTTAATGCTAAAGATGGAGTAGGACCCCAGCTTGAGAAATTTGACATAAATGGTCCGGCAACAAATTGATCGGAAATCTTAATTGTACCAACGCCCTTATTAGCCATACTAACTAATTGAGCACCAACATCCTTTGAAACAGACGCAGCAGGAATATGTCCTTCTGCACTTACTGTCATAAAAATTTCACCTTCAACATTGTTATAAATTATAATTGCGATAGCACCATATTTCTTAGCAAGTCTTACTTTTTCTTCGAATGTATTTTCACCACGTTTTACTAAAGCAATCTTACCCTTAACTTGGCTTCCAATACCTGAATATGAAGCTTCAACACCAATACCAGGCACAATTATGTACTTAAATTCATGAACTGACTTTCCATCAGCAAATAAATCTGGTTGTTGTTGCATTAATTGTTCAACGAAATCATTTTCCTTTCCAGAAATAGATGTACATTGGTTAAAGAAGAATGAATATTGGTCATTAGCTAAGAAATAACCAGTCTTAACACCACTAATTGATGCAACAGATAAGTTATCCTTATATGTAGATGGAGAACCAACTGTACCTGAATCAGGGTTAGTTACTTTATTAAGGTTACCCTTAGGTCCACCATAACCTGATGAATAATCGTTACTTGCTGCAGTTACAACAGTAATACCAGCAGCAGATAATCCATCATATACCTTATTGATAACACTACCATCTGCTGAACCTTCATAGTCATCAGCAAAGTCATTATCACATTCTCTATCGAAACCACAAGAAGAACCTAATGACATATTAACTGCATCAACACCTAATACAGTTGCATCCTCTAGGGCTGCAAGAATATCATTTGTTCTTGCACCAGTAGAAATATCTGGGAAAACCTTCATTAATACTAATTGTGTTTTAGTAGCTACACCTGTAATTGTTTTAGAGCTACCACCTATAATACCAGCAACGTGAGTACCATGCTCAGAGTCAGCTGGATTAACATCATAATCCTTATCAGCATAATCATAAGCATAAGGAATCTTAACACTATAATATAAATCCTCAGGCTTTAAATTAGCTGTAGTATTATTTGCATTTAAAAGTGATAAACGATCACTAATATAGTTTACATCAATAATTGGCTTTTCTATACTATTTAAAATAGCAGGATCATTAAATACCTCATGAGTACAATCAAAGCCAGAGTCTAATACTGCAACTGTAGTACCATCTCCATCATATTTAACGGTACTTGAATTGAATATACCTGTTTCATATACATCAACAAGGTTTGTTACAGTATTTGTTGTAGATTCAGTAGCTTTTGGAAGATTAAATGAATCAACTAATACAACTCTACTAACTAAATCACTTTCTTCAATTTTAGAAACATTACCATACTCAGTTTCAAATGAAATACCATTTAATACTGTTGAATAAGAATGCTCGACAGTTTTTAAATAGCCTAAGCTTTGAAAATTCTTTATAGCGTTAAATTGCTCATCAATTATTTTCTTTTGTTGGCGTTGACCATAATAGCTTTCTACATAATCAGATACTGTTTCATAATCCTTACTATAGCCATTATCATTATATCTATCTAATAATGATTGATTCTTTAATGTAACAATAATTCCAACCTTATCAGAATCCTTATATCCATTATTTTCTAATAAATATTCTTTTTTGATAAGATCAGCTCTTGCTTCTTGAGTTAAGGTTTGATTTGTATTAAAAATTCTTAATGAATCTTTAGATGTTTCAACCTCTTCATAAGAAGAACTCAAATTACTTGAACTTGTATTTTCTAGTTCACTATTATTACAGCTTACAGCAGTTGCTATAGTAGCTAATGAAAGAGTTACAATTGCGAATTTTTTTATCTTTTTCATTTTCATCTCTCCTCTCATCATTTTAACCAAAAGTATAGAAGCACCATTACTATTGTAAAGCAAAGAATAACTCCAAATAAGATTGGCATAAAATGAAGTATAGCAGCAATGATTGCTGCTTTTCTTTCTTTTTTTGTTAAATATACTCCATTTGGATCCTCTTTTTTTCTTCTATGAGGCATCCCATCAACATCCATATTATAGATAGTTCTTCCATCATCTATAAATTTTTGTTTTTTCTTCTTTTCTTTTTTCATTAATTATTACTAAGAATTAATTATAATTCTCTAAATCCTTAACAATATTCTCATATTTATCTTTATCATTCATTACTTCTTCATTATATAAATGACAAGCAACATAATGATTTTCTGATACTTTCTTATAAATAGGTTCTAGTATCTTACATACACCCATACATTCCCTACAACGAGTATGGAATTTACAACCCTTTGGAGGGTTAGCTGGTGAAGGAATATCCCCGTTAAGAATAATTCTGTTCATTTCATGATCAGGGTTTGGAACTGGAACTGCTGAGAATAATGCTTTAGTATATGGATGAAGCGGATTATCAAATATTTCATCTGTATCTCCATACTCCATCATATTTCCTAAATACATTACCAAAATATTATCAGTAATATATTTAACAACTGAAAGGTCATGTGAAATGAACACATAAGTTAGATTCATTTCATTTTGAAGTTGCTTTAATAGATTAATGATTTGAGCTTGAATTGAAACATCAAGGGCACTAACTGGCTCATCACAAATAACAAGCTTTGGATTTACCGCAAGGGCTCTTGCAATACAAATTCTTTGACGCTGTCCACCTGAGAATTCATGTGGATATCTATCATAATATGTTGTTTGTAAACCACATTGTTCCATAATCTTAAGTACATGTGCTTGTATTTGCTCTTTTGGAACAATTTTATGAACCTTAACAGCTTCACTTATAATTTCTCCAACAGTCATACGAGGAGGTAAGCTTGAATAAGGATCTTGGAATACTAATTGCATATCAACACGAAGCTTATTCATTTCTTTTCTTTTTAAAGTAGTAATATCTTGTCCTTCAAACCAAATATTTCCACCATCTGATTCATAAAGCTTTAAAATTGTTCTTCCTAATGTTGTTTTACCACAACCAGATTCACCAACGATACCAATTGTTTTACCTTTTTCAACACCAAAAGAAACATTATTTACAGCCTTTAAAATAGATTGAGGTTTTCCGAAGAAATTAGGATTTAAAGGGAAATACTTGTTCAAATTCTTTACCTCAAGAATATATTTTGGATTTGGAGTATATTCTTCAGTGGAATTTAATACTTTTTCGTTTTCCATTATTCATTATCCTCCTTTTTTTCTTCATATAAATAACATGCAACAGAATGTGTATCAGTTACCTTAACAAAACCAGGATACTTTCCTTCACATTTATTTATACATCTATTACATCTTCCTTTAAAGAAGCATGTATCAGGAAGATTAATTGGGCTAGGAACTGAACCTGGAATTGAATATAGAGGTTCTTGAGAATTTGAAGTAATTAATGGCTTACTCTTTTGTAAACCTATTGTATATGGATGTAGAGGATTATTAAATATTTCGCGAACAGTACCGCGTTCAATCACTCTACCAGCATACATAACTACTACCTCATCAGCCATCTCTGCTATAACACCAAGGTCATGGGTAATCAACATAATTGAACACCCATTTTCCTTTTGAATCTTCTTTAACAATTCAAGAATTTGAGCTTGAATAGTAACATCTAATGCAGTAGTAGGTTCATCCGCAATAATCAATTTTGGATCACCTGCTAAAGCCATAGCTATCATAACACGTTGTCTCATACCACCTGATAACTCATGTGGATATGAATTATATACACGCTCAGGCATTGAAATACCTACCTGATTTAGCATATCAATACTATGAGCTTTTGCATCCTCCTTAGATATACCAGGAGTATGAATAAAGGAAACCTCATCAAGCTGATTACCAATTGTAAAAACTGGATTTAAGCTTGTCATTGGTTCCTGGAAAATCATCGTAATTTCACTACCACGAATATTATATAATTCTTGAGTAGGCATCTTTGCAATATTATAAGCTAGTTTTTGTCCATTTTCATCAACACCAAGCTTTGATGAATTGAATCTAATTTCTCCACCAGTAATTTGTCCTTGTGGAGCTTGAACTAATTGCATAATTGATAAGCTTGTAACACTTTTTCCACATCCTGATTCACCAACAACTCCAACGATTTTATTTTTTGGAATCTCAAATGAAACGTTGTTTACTGACTTAACAGTACCATTATCTGTAAAGAAGCAGGTTTCAAGTCCATCAATTTCAATTAGATTATCATCATCCTTCATATGAGTTAGATATTCAGAAGGATCTTTTTTCCTTCTTTTTTCTTTCTCATAATATTTCATTTGTTTAAGGTTATATCTTAATATTTTCTTACTTTCACTTGAGGAAAGGTAATTTGTTTTCTTTTTCTCTTCTGCCATACCAATACCTCTTACTTCTTAGCCTTAGGATCCATTGCATCTCTAAGACCATCTCCTATAAAATTAAATCCTAATACAGCGATAACAATCATAATACCAGCAGGTAGCCAAATATTAACATGATAATTTAATACAACTGGGTCATTAGCTAATGCTATCATTGAACCCCATGCCGCCTTAGGAACCTGTACACCTAAGCCTAAATATGAAAGTGTTGATTCATATAAAATAACTCCACCTAAGCCTAATGTCATTGAAACAATTAATTGAGGCATAACATTAGGGATTAAATGCTTAAATATTCTTCTCCAAGTTGGAAGACCCATAACTTCTGTTGCAGTAATATATTCTTGTTCACGTAAATATAAGATTTGACCACGAACAATTCTTGCAGTACCAGCCCATCCAAACAAGGTTATTATTACCATCAATACATAAATTCTTGTATCAGCATCAAGCTTCCAAGAATCGATAACTGCTGAACAAATTAATAAAATAGGTAATGTAGGAATACAGTTAAAAATATCAACTATACGCATTATAACATTATCAACCCAGCCACCAAAGAATCCAGCTAAGCCTCCTAAAATTATACCAATAATTGTTTCAAGAATAACAACAATAAAACCAATTGTAAGTGAAATTCTACCACCATACATTAATCTTGTAAACACATCATATGCTTGATCATCAGTACCAAGTAAATGATTTATAGAGGGATTAGCATATTTATTTAATGTGTAAGTAATTTCTACTACCTGAGTAATTTCTATACCATCCTCATTAACAATAGTTTCAGTAATCCATTCAGTATTAGGCGTATTATCATATCCAGTTTCACCCCAAACAGGGTAAATAACAGGGCCTAAAAAGCTAAAAGCAAATAAGAAAATAACCATTACAAGACCAACAACAGATAATCTTGAACGGAAGAATCTACGTAAAATCATACGTAACGGACCCATTTGTTTGAATGTTTCAGCTTGACTTTCAGCCTTTAATTCAGCTTGAGCATAATCTAGTGTTTTTTCTTCTACTTCTTTTGTAGATTCTTCAATATTTTCAATTTCTGAATTTACATTTTCTAATTCATTTTTATTATCTTCCACTAGATTCACCTACTTTCCAATTTTTACACGTGGGTCAACTACAGAATACATTAAATCTGATAATAATGTTCCTAATACTGAAAGTATTGCAAGGAACATATTATATCCCATTACAAATGGAATATCTCCAGCCATTAACGCATTGTAGGCCTTATTACCAATACCAGGAATACCAAATACTTGCTCTGTAATCATCATACCACCAAATAATGATGGAATTGTACCAGCTAGTAATGTTACTAAAGGAATCATAGTATTTCTAAACGCATGTTTATAAATAACTCTCTTTTCAGATAAACCCTTAGCACGAGCAGTACGAATGTAATCAGCACTTAATACTTCTAGCATATTGGTTCTTGTATAACGCATTAATCCACCTAAAGATAGAATAACACTACAGAAAATTGGTAATACTAAATGGTGAACAGTATCACCAAAATAATCTAACCAACCAACAAAGGTACTTGTGTCAAAGAATTTTGAAGAATTTAAACCAGATGTCGGGAACCAACCTAAATTAACAGCAAATACCTTAATTAATATTGCTGCGAAGAAATATGTTGGCAATGAAATACCAATCATTGTTAATATAGTAACAATATAATCTCTTGCAGAATATTGATGAGTTGAGCTTGTGATTCCAAGTGGAATTGCAATTAAGAATTGTAAAATAGTAGCTACAATTGCAATTGCAAATGAAATCCACATATAATCTGAAATTACTTCAGCAACAGGTCTTTCATATTTCCATGAAGTACCTAAATCACCTGTCATTAATTTTCCTAGCCAATTAAAATAGCCGCCTAAGATATTTCCAAATCTTTGGAAAAAATTAAATGTATAATATGAGGTTATAGTTTTTAATTTTAAACCTTTTGAACTTGTAAATGTTACCTCAGGAGAATTAGTTAAAGAATTTATAGCTGCATTAAAGGTACCTGTATCAATTAATGTATCAATTTCTTTTTTAATTTCTACAATATATTTTTCACCAGTATCATCAGTTCTTTCTTCTTCCTTAATTTCAAAAGTAACCTCAAATAATTTATAAGTATAATCAATTATTCCATCATTGTTAGATGAAATTAAATCTAATTTATATTTAGTTACACCATCAAAACTACTAGAATAATTTTTTGTTTTGCTATCTCCACTACTAGATGGACATATTAAATCTAAATATGTCTCAGGTGTTAGAGAATATTTATTATAATCATCAATTCTAACATCAGTTGCAAATACACCAAAATTTCTTGCTTCTTCAGTATTTGACTCATCAGTTATTTCAAATCTAATTTCAGCCTCTGGATTATATAAACCATATAATTTTTTATAGTTATCAATATCATCCATTGTCATAGTACCTTGGCTTAATTGTGATTGAAATTTTTGTGTTATATAGTCAACTGGCATCATACGAACTAATGAATATAAAATGACTGAAACACCAAATAAAACTATTATTGATATACCTAGTCTTTTTGCTATATATTTAAACATATGTCCACTCCTTTGTTATTAAAAATGGCTACATTGATATAGCCATTTTCAATATATTACTTTGTTAAAGATACAGTCCAAAGGCTGCTTGTTAATCCCTTGTAAGAAGTTAAATCTGTTAGATTTAAAGTATTTTCTTGTATCTTATTAATATTATAAGCAAATAAATCTGTTCTTTGATATGTAGGTAATTCTACAGCAAGCTCCATAACTAAATCTAATGCTTGAGAATAAATATTCTTACGCATTTCTTGATTTTCTGTTTCACGACCAGCTTCAATTAAATCTGATAATTCATCGATAATATCATTTTCTTCAGGATATTTACTCTTATTTCTTAAAATTTCTGGATAACCCCAGTTTTTAATTGAGTTAGCTTTTGATTCTTTATGATAAACTTGATACATATCTGGGTCAATTGTAGAACCCCATGCAGCTGCCCAAACATCTAGAGCACCTGTAGTTAATTTAGTTAATGCATTACTATCCTTTGAAACAGTAATTTGCATACCGATATTATTTAAGAATTCTGCTGCATGTGACATAGCTGCAAATGCAGGGTGATCTTCTGATGCACCAGCAATTGTAAATGTATAAACTAAACCATCATAATTACCATATGAATCCTTAGCTACACCACCTAAATCACCAATTAAATAATCAATGAAAGCTTTTTGTTCATCTTCAGTTAATTCTTCACCTGAAGTTTTACCTAAAACCTCAGTTACATAATATTTATAATTAGGACTAACTGCATCTAAATCAGATGGAATTTTACCACCAATATATGGATAATATGATGAACAACCAGTAGGATATGCCCAGTTTTCTTTAGACATTGAACGATAAATTGCCTCAGCTGAAGTACCATAATAATTTACTACTTCTTGAGTATCAATTGAATGCATAATTGCTTGACGAACAGTAAGCTTTTCAACCTTACCAGCATTTACACCAATATAACCATAACCTGAAGTTTTTACCTCTTGTTTACCAATTCCTTCGCTTCTTTTTGTTGCTAATTCAGCACTAGTTTCAGGCTTAGCATTTGGCTCACAATAATCAACTTCTTTTGTATATAATGCATTTGTTAAACCTGTAGTAGGAACAATTCTAAATCTAATATTCTTTATTGTTGCATAAGTCTTTGTCACAGGATCAATGAAATAATCATTTCTTGTATAATAAATTGTTGTACCATCGAAGAAACCACCAGCAGTAACATTATCTTTAGAACCATCTTTATTTACTGCTTGATAAGCACCAGCACCAACTGGAACACCGATCTTATCCTTATCCTTAATTACATTTTGTTGGAATGTTTGTGAAGAATAAGTTACACCAAAATGAGATTCATAATCAAATTTTTCAATTTCTTCTTGATTTGAATAATAGTACATTGGAGCTACTGCAAATGCGAAGTTCCAAATAGCCTTAGGGTCTACCTTATTAATTGTAATAGATAATACCTCATTATAGCCATCCTTAACAGTACCATCTGCTTCATAATTATTATCCATTGCTGGATAAGTAACACCATTTACTGTTACAGCCTCAGTTCTATTAGCAAATTTAATACCTGAAACATTTGAATATTGTAATTGACCAGCTCCTGATGTTGCCTTTTCCATAGCGTCATTTACTATATATTCATATAAAGTATTAGATGTTTGATACCATTGAACAACTGCTGAAATACTTGAAGGAATTGTAGCATTAATAACTAAATCCTTTGCTTCTTGTTCAGTTAATTCTCTATATTCTCTATAGTCATATGCAGTTTTAGCTTCTAAAACTTCATCCTTAGCATTCCACTTGATAAATCCTTCCATATATAAGAAAACTTCAACATCAGTTTTGAATCTCTTATCATCTGGAGTAGTAGTATCTTTTGGATCACTCTTATATTCAATCTTATTTCCGTAATCATCTTTTCTCTTTGCAATAAATGAAATATCTTGCCATGAATCTTTTGAATTATTCCAGTCTGTATCTATTTCTTCTTTGAATAATTCAATCGCTTTATCATAATCAGCAACTACATCAGCATAGTTTGCACCATTTTCTTTAACATAATCCTCTAGATATCCTCTAAATGAATCAATAGTTAATGGCTCATTATCATCCTTATGCTCGTCATTAACATAATCAGCAGCTTGGACTAGATTAGCAATTCTTTGATATGCTACTGTTTCAAATTGCTCTCTATAGCTATCTTGTTCATTTTCAGTACTTTGTTGAGTTCTATATGCCTTTAATCCAACAATATCAGTTGAATAAATTGTTGAAGAACCTGCATATACTGGATCTAGATAAACATATAAATTGAATAATACATCCTTCATTGTAAGTGGAGTATTATTAGAAAATCTAACATCATTTCTTAATACAAACTTATAAGTAGTTGTATCAGAAGCTTTATCATATTTTGATTCATAATCATAAACAACTACTGCATCTCCATCCTTTGCAGTTGTAACATTACCCTTTGAATCATTACCAAGCATACCAATTTGAGTCATACCGATAACACTACCATCAGCAGCACTTGATGAATAGAATGGGTTAAATACCTTATCTACATCTTGAGAAGCCATAATTAATGCTTCTGTTTCATTTTTAGGATTAAATGAGCTTCCTGTACCTGATGTTGTTGAACCAATACCAGATGGTGTAGTTGTAGGCTCACTTCCGCCACAGCTTACAACTGATAAAGCTAGAGCTCCTAGCATACCAACTGATAAAACACGTTTAAAACTTTTACTTTTCATAATCTTCCTCCTATTTTTTATTTTACAATATTACAATTAACATTTTCTAATGATGATTGTTCATCCTTGACAACATATAATTCGTCACTCGCAAAATAATTTTCATTTACAAAACCATTTGGCAATTTAACAAATTCATATTTACCATTTATTGTAACATTGTTTACTTTTGTCTTTTTTAACTCAAATGCTAATGGATTAACACCAATATATGTGAAAAAACTATTAGAAACATTAATTCTATATGTAACATTATCAAATGTAACATCTTTTATTTCAGCATTATTACATTGACCAAATAAGCTAATTCCTAATGTTTTTTTAGTTGTATCTGTCTCATCATAATATTTATTATTATAATTATTTGTACCATTAAGCTTCTCATCAAATCCAACTACGAAATTAGAAATAGTATGTCCATTACCCATAAAGGATTTTTGATAGTTACCAAAGGTTAATGTTTTTCCTTCACAATCTATATCATTCATTAAATAAATATTATTAAATGCATATTTATTTAAATCAGAATAGGTTTTAACTAATTTATATTCACCATCTATATAATCAATATAAATTTTTACTTCTGTAGAAACATCACCACCTGGATGAGCAAAACTATCCTTATCAGAAGGAATAACCTCATTAGTCAATTCAGGATCACTATAATATTTTTCAAGGAATGTAATTCCAGCTTTTTTAGCTGCAGGTTCAACCTTATATAAATAATCACTAAATGGTAAACCCTTGCTAACATTCTCATAGATATATAGAGATTTAAATTCCCCATCCTTCATATATCCAACATTATATGTATGTTTAATCTTTGGTTCCCATTTGGCATATAATGTCAAATTTGTACCAGCAGTTAAAACATCTTGTTTAAAATCAAATGGCTGAGTTAATGCTTCATCCTTATACCAATATGTGATATAGCTTGATTCAGTATCTGCTTTATAAGTCTCATCAACATCACAATTATCTGCAGGTTCAACTTTTTTATCCATTTTTACATCATCTATATTTATAACTTTACAAGTTGCACCTTCAGGCAAATTGTAATAAAACTTTACATCGACCTTAGAATTAGAATATGTTCCACCGTTTAAAACATATGTAACTAATGTTTGTCCTTCATATCTAGCTTCATCAAATGAATTTGAAGAGCTATTACAGCTTGTCAATGCCAGAGTAATAAATAATGAAGAAATTAGACTAAATAATATTTTCTTATGTTTCATTGTTACCTCCATTATCATATAATTATTAACTTCTTAATTTTATCATAAATTAATATAAAATTCTATATTTTTCAAAATATTATTTCAAAAAAAACGGTTTACATCGAAATATTTTATTGTTTTTCACTTAAATTTTATATTTTTTTATCATTACTATAAATTATAAATAGCCAATAAATTAATCTTGGCTATCTATTCTATTTATTTAGAAATTGAAAATAAGAATGAATTTGTTCCACTTGCTGCTACACTAAAGTAAACAGTTCCACCTGCTGATACATTAAATTTATATTTGAAATTATCTCCATAGCCACCAGTAGAAACTTCTACTTTCTCATTTTCAAATGAATTACTATAATATGATAGAGTAACTCCAATTAATGATGAATATGACTCGATAGTATATTCTCCTGCCTCAGTAGCAGTAAATGAATAATATATTGCACCTTCTTTTCTTTTATATTCTGCAATATAGTAACCAGTAGATAATAAATATGGATCATCATTTTTTCCAGTTCCTGAAGATGTAGTAGATAATTCTACTAAATGAATAGTGCCTGAAGTATTATCCTTTGTTAATATTACTTCATTAGGATTATAGGAATATCCTTCTGGCAAATCAGATTCTAATACATGTGCAATATAACTCTTTGATGAATCATAGGTAGTAACTGCTACACCATCACTATTAGTTTCAACCATATTTGGATCACAAGTACCATCAGTTGTACACCATTGAACTCTCTTGCCAACTAAAGGTGTACCATCTGGATAAACAACAGTTACTGTAACATTCATTTTAGATGCAGCTGTAGTTGTAGTAGTTTCTGTAGTAGGTTTAGTAGTTAATGAAGTTGTTGGAGAAGCTACAGATGAAGATGTATTTGTAGGCTCACCACTATTACATGCAACCATTAGTAATATACTACCCATAGCTAATGATGATAAAACAATATTTCTTCTTTTCATATCAATCCCTCCATTTTAAAAAAAATTCATTGCTATTTTACAATAGTTCAAATTATAATTCAATATTTTTTTAAAATAACATTCAATTATTTATAGTAAAAATTGAATTTATATCATTAAACAACTATATAATTAAATTTTAATTAAATATTTGTGATTTTTTTTATATTTTATAATTATAATTAAAAGTCTGTTAAACTAACAGACTCTTATCCTATAATTATTTATTTAATATCTTTTCTATTTCAGCCTTTAAATCCTCATATTCCATTGAATTTGGAGAATTATATGTGATAATACCATTCTCATCAACAATAACTGTCATAGGAAGAGTATCACCACCACCTAAAGCCTTAAAATAATCATCACCAGATTCATCATAGCCCCACATCAATGTAAAATCATAGAAGCTATCATCTATACAATTATATACATCTTCTTCATCATATGATTTTCCTTCATGTATTGCAATAATGTCTACATAATCCTTATATTCTAATTGTATTCTTTCAAAATCAGGTAATTCTTGTTTACATGGTCCACACCATGTTGCCCAGAAATTGATTATTGTAATTTTTCCTTTTTGATTAGTAATATTAAACGTTGATTTATTTCCAGCTAAATCAAAAGTATTAATTGTCTTAGAAACACATATATCTCCCACTTTATTTCCTACTACTGCATTTCCTAAAATAGTAGCTTCAATAATAGATATTTGATTTTCTAAATCAGCTGAATCAGTATATTTTAATACATTTTCAGTATCAAGCCATACATAATATGGATATTCTAATTCATGAGTAAATTTCAATAAAACATCACTATCACTAGTATCATAACCGTAAATTATTTTTGAATTATCATCAATATGATTCTTATTAAGCTCGCGATTAGAATAATTACTTAATGCAAGAATATTTACTCTTTCAATATCATCAAATTGAGTTAATAGCTTATCAATTTCATTTTGATCATATTCTCTATAGAAATATATAACTGTTACTTTTTCATTATTTTCTGTAACTAAATATTTTTCACCATTATATAAATCAATAGTAAGTGATTCTAATGTATCATTTATTTTGATCTGATTAGATGGATTCCAATCAATATTATAATATAAGAATGCAAAAACTAAACTGCCTAATAATACTATAGTTGTTATTGCATTAACCCACGTTTTCTTCTTAATAGTTTTAAGTTTAGCTATAAACTTATTTTCCTTTTTTTCTTCCTTAGTTTCTAATATTTCTAAATTATTATTAATGCTTGCATCTTCTACAATATCACTATTTATTGTAGTTTTTTCTAGTTCAAGCTTTTCTTCCTTAATTAAGTTACCAATAGCCTTCCAGTCAATAGCTTTAGCATGACATACATCAATACATTCACCACATTGAATACATTCATGATCACCGACAAATTTAATATCCATCTTACAATGACTAACACAGCTGCCACAGCTATTACATTTTGTCTTATCAACTTTAATACCAAAAATTGCTATTTTATTAAAAATACCGTAAATCGCACCAAGTGGACAGAAAAATCTACAGAAGACTCTATAAATAAATATAGATGCTACTATAAATCCTATTAATAGTGCAAACTTCCATGTAAATAAAGGTCCTAGCATTTCAAAATAATTAGTATTATTACCATTTGCTAATAAAAATACTGCACCTTCAAAAGTACCAATAGGACAAACATATTTACAGAAACCTGGAATAGCTTTACCCGATACCCAACCAAACATTATCGGTACCATTAATACGAGTACAAACAATAATACATATTTGAAATAGGATAGAATTCTTGTAATTCTATTCTTTTTAAGCTTAGGAGTCTTAATTTTATATAGTAATTCCTGTAAAAATCCTCCTGGACATAACCAACCACAAATCCATCTACCAAGTAAAATACATTGTAATAGAATAATACCTAATACATAAGTTGGAGCTTTAGTTTTACTTTCTGATAATGCATTTTGTAAAGAACCTAATGGACAAGCCCCAATAGCTCCTGGGCATGAATAACAATTCATACCAGGCACACATACACTTTTAGTTTCTGCAGTAGAAATATTTCCTGTAATAAAGCCCTTTAAATTAGCATTATATAATAATGCTGCATATACCTGTATAAGCCTACGCTTGCTAGGCTTAATTTTTGCAAAAAAATTCTTTATTTTTCCCATAATTTTAACCTAACCCTATACACTCTGAACATATTTTTGCAGCCTTATAGAAAACTCCACTAGGTCCATCATTAACAATTCCAACAATAATTAATATTATTGCTGCTAAAACAACAACACCCCTAATAGCTAATAAGCTAAGCTTTTCCTTACGAGTTTCCTCTTTATATTCAAAAGGCTTTTTATATTTCTTTAATAATACTTTAACAGCTTCTATAGACTTTTTAGCACTAATTTCTTCAAATATTACAGCAACAATTGCGCTAATAAATGAAACTCCAACCCAAGGAAATACATTAGCTACCATATTAATAACTTGTTCATTAGGAATTCCTGAGGTTAAAAAATGATTAGGATTAAATAAATATAAGAATGCCATTAATGCACATACTAAAGAAATAATAGAAACAATAAACCAAGAAATTTTTCTTTTTTTCTTTTCTTTATTAATTAATTCCAATTCATTAGGATTAATATTATCAATATTTAATAAATTAATCATATTATTTAATTTGAAAATATTACTATGCTTAGAAATATTTTTATCTTCGAGTTTAAATATAAATGAACAAATTATTCCTCCAACAACTACAACAATCCATAAAATTATTAATACAATAATTTCTAATAAATGAGCCCCAACTTTTTCTCTTGTAAATACTTGCTCAAGAGGATTAGCACCGAAATAAATACGAAGCACTTGAATAATAAAGAAAATACCTGTTAATATTGTTTGAACTGAAATAATACCCCAAATCAAATTTCGAGTAAGCTTCTCTTTATTCTTCACATTTATCACTCCTTTCATCCAAATCAAACCCAATTTATATCTATAAGATATATTGTTATTATAATATTTTAGATGCCATTTTACAACAAATTTATTAATTTAATATTAACTATAATATAATAATTTTTTAATATTTAATGGCAATAATAACAATCACTATCTTTATAAAATTATAACAATTATATATTAAATTATATTATTTTATTAAATATTATAAAAAGTATATAATTATGTACATTTTCTGTATCTATTTATCCATTTTAATTAACAAAATAAAAAAAAATCTAGATTAAATCTAGATTCTTACACTTACTTATGGAGGCCCCGAACGGATTCGAACCATCGATCAGGCAGTTGCAGTGCCGTGCCTTACCACTTGGCTACAGGGCCATAAGTCAGCGTATTTATTGTATCAAATTACAAATGTCATGTCAAGAAAAATTTTATTTGAAATTCAACCACTTAACCATTATATTTTTTCATTTTGATTCTATCATAAACAATTCCCAAAATACCAGCAATTAATAATATAAAACCAATTATAAGTATTATATTAGAAATTATAGTAATTATATTCATAAATGATATTTGCATAGCATTCATTGAAGCATTAGCGTCTTCAAAAAATGGATCATTAAAACCTTCATTAACACTATCACTAAAATTAGTGAATATTTTGGAAAATAGTTTCATCATAAAACTTGTAAATATCATAGCTAATCCTCCAAATGGCATAAAATAAAATATTTTTTGCCAATGCTTCTTAGCACCTTTTTCAATATCCTCTAAAGCACCATTATTATATTCCTTTTTATCAAAATCATAAGTACTACTTTCACCTAATAATTCCTCATAAGTCATATCTAATACCTTAGAAAGTCTTGGAAGACTATTAGTATCTGGTAAAGATAAATTATTTTCCCATTTATAAATTGTTTGTCTTGAAACATCACAAGCAAAAGCTAACTCATCCTGAGTTAATCCTTTTTCAATTCTTTTATTTTTAATTTTTTCACCAATTGTCATAAATATATACACTTCCTAACATTAATAATTATATATGATAAAATATAAAATATATATAAATCTTTATTTACACCTATGTAAATATTAGTTTACATTCTATTCAAGAGCAAAACTAGTCCACTTAACTTTATTATATTCCATAATATCTTTAGCTTTTTTCATTCCACATTTTTTATAAAAGCCAACTGCATTTTCATGTGAGCATACATATAATATAACATTATCTTCTCCTCCTGAAAGCTCTAATGCTTTTTTTATTAAGAAAACCTATTCCCATATTACAAAAATCTCTAATAACACCTAAATCAGTTACAAATAACCAATAAGCAAAATCACTAATAGCAAATAAAACTCCAACAATATTATTATTAGTATCTTGCTATAAGACTAATAGAGACACTATTTACTAAGGTATTAATTCTATTTTCAAAATCCTCTTTAGGATATTGAAATCCTAAATCACTTTTCTTCAAAAAATCTATATATTCTTCCTTTGTAATTCTTTCATTTTTAATACTAAATTCCATATAATAATCTCTTTTTTTATTATATAACAAATTATATTAAAAAAATATTATTAATTATTGCAATTAAAAAAATAAATGCTATAATCTATTTGTCCTTTTCAATTGGGCGCATACAAATAATGTTGGAAAAATTATAAAAGACAGTGGGAAAAGTATGTCTTGAGGAGGTATGCGAAATGGAAGGACAAATAACAAAAGAAGGACTAGCACGTGTCCTAAAACAACTACGTGTAAAGAATAATTTAACTCAGCAAGAGCTTGCTGATATGCTTTATTGTGACATCCGTCAAATTAGACGTTATGAAACAGAAGGTACTGATAAGCTTGCTGTAGTTAATCTTTATGCTTTAAAATTCAACATTAATTCATTAAGCATCTTGAGCCAAGCTCAAGGTGCTTTTTGAATTTTTATAGGACATTTGATGTCCTCACACTATTCTATTTCTTCTAATATAATATGAGCTGTAGTAAGAAAACTACAAAAGATTAGATGAATATGCATACAAGAATTCATAAGAATTATATTATTAAAAATACATGCAAAAAATTTAATCGAAACAATTTAATATGAAAGCCACCTTCAGCAAATAATTAGTGTGGAAATGATAAAGGAAAAAGATTTGTGGCTTGTAAAAAGCCGGCTTCTGCAAATAATATGAAAATGGATAAATGCCGGCTTGTTCTTCTTATAGGAGGTAGATAATATGTTTATTGAAGAACTAGAAAATAATTCTTTATGTATTAACACAAAGGGAGGTTTATACTATAATACTACCTTTGATGCTAATCTTGATATTTTCTCTATGGCAACACGCTTTTTAGATGAAAATAAATTATATAAACAATTTAATAAAGCATTTAGCGAAAACAAATATCTTCTTACAGCAAATATCTTATATTTATTAGATATTAGAAATGGTAAAGGAGAAAGAAGAGTATTTAAATTCTTCTTTAAAGAAATGTGTTATAAAGATCAAAAATTAGCTGAAATTATCCTTAATCAAATTCCTAATTTAGGAAGATATGATTATCTTTTTGAATCATATAATACACCTTTATGGGATAAAGCCCTAAATATAATATCTAATCAATTAAAAAAAGATATATCTAGTGATACTCCTTCTTTGCTTGCTAAATGGATGCCATCTCTTAGAAATCATAATGTGAATAACAATTTCGCTAAAAGACTCTCTAAAATGCTTAAAATGAGTGAAGCAGAATACCGTAAGACTTTATCTAATCTAAGAAGTAAAATTGATATTGTTGAAAAGAAAATCAGCAATAGAAATTACCAAATAGATTATGAAAAGGTTCCCTCTAAGGCAATGAAAAACTATCAAAATGTCTTTTTTAAATATGATTATGAAAACTTCACTAACTATTTAGCTTCTTTAAAAAAAGGAGAAGCTAAAATTAATACAAAAGGTTTAGCTCCTTATGAATTAGTTAAATTAGCATTAGAAAATAAAGGTAATCCAGAAGTAATTAATCAATTATGGGAAAAACAAGAAAATTACTTCACTAATAGCACTAATTCTAATGTTTTAGTCATTGCAGATACATCTGGTTCAATGAGTAGCTATAATAATATTCCAATTTCTTCAGCAGTTGGTCTTGCTATATATTTAGCAGAAAGAAATACTGGAATATTTCACAACAAGTTCATAAATTTTTCTTCATATCCAACTCTTCAAACTATTTCAGGGTCTAATCTAACTGAAATATTAGAAAATTTAGATTATGATAATTGGGATTCAGCGACCAATATTAATAGGGCTATGAGTTTAATCCTTAAGGCTACAAAAAAATCAAGGGATGATGCACCTAGCCATTTATTAATAATATCTGATATGGAATTTGATAGCTGTGTTGAGGAAAAAACAAATTATTCCTATTGGAAGGAAGAATACCAAAAATATGGAATTAAAATGCCAAAAATCATTTTTTGGAATGTAGCAGGTAATTCTTTAGGTATTCCTGTAACCAAAAATGAAGATGGGGTAGCAATAGTATCTGGTTTTTCTCCATCAATATTCAAAGGAATATTTGATATTGAAAATTATAATCCTATTGAGGTTATGAAAGAAATTCTAAAGCCTTATATGGATTTAATAACAATAGAATAAAGGAAGGCTATTTTGCCTTCCTTTTAGTCTTTATTATCAATATTCTCATCTACTAATTTTGAAGTATTAATTACTTTATTTGCTTCTTTATTATAATAAACAAAATCACTATTTAAGGTAATAATTTTATTAGCATACTCTTTAGCCTTACATAGATCATTTCTTGTATTAAAATAATACATCAATGTAAAATAATTACCAATATTTACATAATTAAGCCTATTATTACAATTAATAAGGGATTCAATATTAGCTATCTCTTCATTTGTAGACATTATTATTAAATATCTTTCTAAATTTGTAGCAATGGCTTGATTAATCTTATTCACTCTTAAGGAATCTAAAACTATTTTGGCATCAACATATTGTTTTTTATTAATATGATAATTAATTGCTGCAATATCATAAATTCTTTTATGATATTTATTCTTAGGTACCTGACACTCTTCAAATAAATTACAAGCCTCATCAATATCATAAGAAAATGTATAATTTGCTAAGACTATGTTTAAATAATTAATAGTATTAGGATGTAATTTATTATTCTTAATCATTAATAATTCCTTTTTAAAACTAGAATAGGATAGTTCTTTATTAATTTTATTAAGAACCTTATTTAATGGATTAAAAATTAATGCAAATGCAAATAAAATAATAAATGCTACTACAAATAATAGAACATAAGAAATCCATGGTTGAAATGGAATCAAATTATTCATGTTAAGTATTATAACTATACTTGCTAATATGACAATGATCATAATAGATATTGATTGTAATATTAACTGTTTATTAGAAAATATTCCCTCTGGTAAAGTTTTTTCTAAATTACCTTCTATATTAGAATTAGGGATTTTCTTGAGCATTCTTACAATAACCATTATAGAAAGAACTATTGAGAAAATAAATAGAGTCGCATTTAACATTGAAATTCTATTACTATCAGAATACATCATACTTGAAGATAAAACTCCAATAACAATAGTAATAATTCTTATTAATGGTACTTTTCTATTCTTTATTCCTTCTAATATTAAAGAAATAGTAAATAAAACATATAAAATTACTGGCAAATAAACAATCCCATCAGCTAGAATTAAACCTAAATCTCCATCCATTTTACCAAAGAATGATAATAATAATATACTAAGCATCGAGATTAATTCTAGTAAATAGAATATAATAACATTAATTTTTTTCATATAATTTCCCTATTTCTTTTTAGCTACAATCATAAATCTATCTTCAGTAGATTCAATATAGCCTTTATTTTTTAATATTTCATTTAATTTTTCAAGTTTATCTATATATCTTTCAACACTAAAATCAACAAATTCCCATTTTATTATTTTAGCAAAATAAACTAAAGCTCCTAAATCTAAAAAATGATTTTTTGGAAAATATTGATTTTTATAAATTATTTCAAAACCATTTTCTTCTAAAGATTTAATTGCCTTATCTAAGGTAACATCAGGAAATTTTATTTTATAATTCTCATCAAAATATGAAATTAAATCATAATTATTATAAGCTCCAACCTGCTGAGTGATAAATAATCCATTATCCTTTAATACTCTTTTAACCTCTTTAATATCATAGGATTCATGATGATTTAAAACAATATCGAATAAATTATCACCAATATTAATAAGCTTATCATCATCTAATATAGGATACACTGTAATACCAAGTGGAGTTAATTTTTCTTGGCATAGTTTTATATTGAGTGGATATGCCTCAGTTACTGAGGTGTTTTGATATGGATGTTTAAAGCTTAATAATAGTTCTCCACCACCAGTTCCCATATCTAAAATATTATGACTATCAATAAGGTATTCATTAACAATATCATTATAACTCCAAGGTAGCATTTCCTTAGTCATACGATTATTCAAATATGAAAAATCCCATCCAGTAAAAGCATATTCTTCTTCTTTTAATAAATAATCTAATAATTCTTTATCCATAATTACCTCTATAATAAGCTTAAAACATATCCTACCACAATAATTAATATTTCACTTATTATTGGTAATAAAGTAGTAATAATATATTTTCTCTTATATTTATTTTTCTTACATAAACAAAATATAAATAAAATAAATGAAATTACTAAAGTAATGCCATTTACAACTAAAGAATATAATAACATTGCTAAATATATTATTCCATATCCACTAATTGAATTGGCATTATCAGCATTCTGATAATCTATAACCTTAGTATAAATTAATTCAAAAAATACAAAACCAAAGAATAATATAACAACAATATTAATAATATATAAGAATATTTTAAATAATAAATTTAGTTTAGATTCCTCCATATTAATTCTCCTTACGAACTACAAATCTATAATGAGGCATATCTACACCTCTATAATGCTTGACCCAATCATCTACCTTCTTCATACCATTTCTTAAGGCTACATTAATAGATTGAGTATTAGTAGTTCTAATAATAGATGATACCTCATTAGCATTTAATACATTAAATGCATACTCTTTTGAGGCAATTGCCGCCTCAGTCGCATATCCATGATGCCAATAATTTCTTTGAAATAAATATCCAACCTCTAAAACCTTAGAATCCTTCCAGGTTTGAATAGAAAGTCCACATTGACCAATCATTTTATTATTTTCCTTTAATACTACTGCCCATAAGCCATACCCGTAATTTTTATATCTTTCAAGTTGACTATTTAACCAATTATGAGCCTCCTCTATAGTAAATGCTCCTTGATAAGCATACATAGTCTCCTCATCTAAAAGAATTTTACATAATGCTTCAAAATCATTATTATTCATTTCTCTTAAAATAAGTCTTTCTGTTTCTAATATAATTTTACTCATAATTATCCTCGCTTTCACGTTCAAATACTATTGTGCAAAAAACATCAGATGCAAAATGATATGAATGAAGAGTATAACCTTTTTTTGAATATTCATCTAATATTTGTTGAAATTTTTCATTAAAATTATTTTTAGTTTTAAAGGCAGTGCCTATTGTTAGTGTTAAATATTTTTTCATAACTAGCTCCTTATTGTTTTTAAAATCATTTCTTTATATTTATCATCAATTCTAAATGAATCTCTAAGCTTACGTACAGTCATTCTTTTCAATTCAATATCTCTAGAATAATTTAAATAATTATATACTAAATCCGGATAATTTATAGCTGCAGTAGCTAAAAACCAAGCAACACCCATTTTAGAATAATAATCCACTAAATATAGTTTATTTATTATTTCAAAGGCTATATTTATGTATTTATCCTCTAAATAATAGCTCATAAGCATTAATGCTACAAATCTAACCTCATATTCCTTCTTGCTAGTAATATATTTATTAAGGTAATTAAGCATTTCATCTTGAATCTTTTTAGTAATCTTTAAAGAAGAAACTAATCCATCATGAACTGCCCAATTATCTATTAGAGGGATAAATCTATCTAAATAATAAAATAATTCCTCATTATTCATTTTAGCCTTACCTATAACAAAAGCTTCAAGTAATACTAATTCATAATATGAATAATCATTTTCTTCTAAGAATAATTTATAATTATCCTTAACTATTTTTTTAGCTAAATCTCTTAATATCGGTGTTCTTATTCCCAAAATAGGATATTTAGTTTTTATTAGCTTAGAAGAAAATTCTTTATAATTATTAGTAGCATTTTTCTCTAAATATTGTTTTATTTCATTTATCATAACTAATCCTCAATTGATTCTATTAATAGTATAGCTTGATAATAATCCATAATAGGAGTAATATATTCATCATCTAATTCTACTATGTTAATATCTCTTAAATAGCCTACAATATTAGCTATAGTTATATAGTCATAGCATAAATCACTAGCTATATCATCAATATTAGGTGAAGTATTATACTCATAAATACACTCTAATACCTCTTCTGTGATATCTAAATTAATCATATACTGTCCTCCTAGGAAACATTTTCATTATAACACATTTGCTTCAAAAAGAAAAAGAGAATCACTTCTCTTCTTCATTTACTACTATTTTTATAGTTTCAGTATCTATTTTTTTTATATAAAAATCCTTTCTAGAACATCCCGCTCTACCACCACCAGCACAGGCACAAGCACAAGCACAGGCACAAGCACAGCCACCACTACCTCTATGACCTCCTGAACCTGTTGATACAGTCTTTGGAGCGTATAATGGTTCTCCTTTTTTATCTCTTCCGTGATATCTTCTTTGCCAAAAGAAATAATGATAACGATAATATGGATAAAATCCTCGATATGAATAATAGCTTTCTTGAGTAGTTTTATAATTAACATAAAAAATAAATAAAAATACTAAAACTATAATACTAACTACAATTATTGGAATAATCCATGTATAATCATCCTCTTGTTGTTTAGATATATCAATATTAGGAAAGGCATCAATATCATATGATAGTCTAATTTCAACTGTTTCATCATAATTTAAGGTTCCATTCCATTGATAGTAACCATCAATTAAAGAAGCCCTATCATCAACACTCTTAACATTTAAAGAATTCCATTTAATAGTATAGCTTCCAACTCTAATATATTCAAACCATCCTGGTCTAAAAGTATAATTAACATATTTGGGAGTATTATTATCACTATCTATTTTAAATAAATGAGATGCAGTAAAGCTAAATGATAGATTTAATACTTGTCCAGCTTCAAAGCTATTATATAAATATAATCTAACAAAATATCCATCATTTTCAATATAGTTAATACTTTTAATATCATTAGAATCTTCTTTTATATTATATACATGTCTATTAGGTACACCTATATCAATATAATCTTCTTTTCCAGATTTCAATACATCCCAAATTAAATTATATTCAAAATCCATACTACCATCATCATTTGGATTAACTGTAATATTATATTTTTCAATATAATCATAATCATCACTTGATGGTGAATATGTAAATGACATTAAAATTGACAGAATAAATACAATTAATATTTTCATCTTCTTGCCTCCTTTAATGCACATACTTCTAAATTTTTTACTGCAAATTTTCTTTGGTTTTTACATTTTTTACTATTCCAAATTTTCTTAAAATCAGTATATAATATATTTCCTAAACCATCTTCAAAAAGCCAAGATTGGCATGGAATAACTTCACCATTAGGAGCAATGGCCATATTAGATAGACAAGCACCACATGATGGTACTACCATATTCATCTCTCTTAACAAATCACTTTTAATCCAACCAGGAGAAGTAAATGATATTTCAAGTTCATTTTCTCTTGCAAATAAATATGCGTCTTTAAGAGAATTATATATTTCATCACTAGATAATTTTTTAACATTATCCTCTAATGCTTTACCAGTAGGAATTACACCTGATGTTGAAAAATATCTAATACCTAATTTTTTTCCAAATTCTACTGTTTTAACATAATCAGCATTAATACTACATAATGGAGTATTAATACTTACATCTAATCCAGCTTTAATAGCATTTTTAATTCCTTCAATAGTCTCATCAAAATGATCTCCACCTACCATTTTATTATGAATATCTTTATCATAAGAATATAAAGTAACCTGAACACTATCTAAATCAGCATCATATAGCTTCTTACATAAATCATATGTTAATCTAATACCATTAGTATTTAATCTCGTAACAAACCAAGAAGCATATTTAACTAATTCAGGCAAATCCTCTCTTAAGGTAGGCTCTCCACCTGTAAAGGTAACTGCTGGTATATTTGCCTTTTTTAATTTATCTAATACCTTAAACCATTCTTCCTTACTAAGCTCATTAACTATTGCCATTTTTTCATTACCGGCATAGCATAATAAGCATTTTTGATTACAGCTCCAGCATCCCTTTTTCTCCATAGATGATATCATTAAATCCATTCTATGAGGAGCTCTCATATCCTTAGCATATTCACTTAATGTTAAATATCCTATTTCATATTTAGGCTCTTCTCCTCTTGAAATAGACTCTAAAACCTCAATAATATCATTCAAATCCTTTTTAACTGCAGTTTCCTTTGCATCTGGATATATATCTTTTATTCTATTAAATATTTTTTTAAATAAACCCTTTAATTCTCCTTCATTATATGGTCTATCAAATGATTCATTAAAAACACTAATAAATTCTTTTAATAATACTGCCCATGCAGTTTGTAAAGGTAATACTGAATATCCATTAATAATAACTACCCAAGGTATTCCAGGCTTTAATCTTTTAGGAGGTACAAGATGAATTCTAATAACACCAGGTCCCTTTGGATCTAAAGTGATATGATATACCTCATTACAATTTTTTAAATATTTACCTATTCTCATAATATCCCCCTAATTATCCTTTAAATAATCTAAAAGCTCTTTAGTCTTACTCCAATATTTAATTCCCCAATTATTGAAATTCCACTCTTCCATATAATTATTACATTCATAATCAATATAATATAAGATAGAATTACATAAAATAAAATTTGTAGGAAAATAATCTATATTTAAATTATTATTTTTTAAAACATTTGCCATATTTCTAACCTGTATTAATCCAAAAGAAATATCAACATCATTTTTTATATCTTCTAATATAGTATTACCTTCAATATATTCCTTTAATATTCTTTCATGATTATAATCTACATCAAGCATTTTAGGCATATTTATTCCAATATTATTTAATCTATTATAATCTTTTATTTCACTTTCAAGCTTATTCCCAAAATTATAATAGCTACATGGTTCATGATGTATTTGTTTACATACAAATAATTTATTATCCTTTTCTACTAAATAGGAATATCCTCCCTTACCATGTCCTAAAAGCTTTATTATTTTAAATTCAATATTATTTACACTTATATAATCCATATTAATTTTCATTATTAAAAACATCAATTAAAATAGCTCTACAAGGAGCTCCATCACAACCATTTAAATTAATTGGTGCTGTATTTAAAAAATAAACTCCTTCTTTAATATTATTTAATCTAATACCTTCAAGCAAAACAACTTCTTTTCCTAAAAGTACTAAATGTACTGCCATTGGAGCATCAATAGGCCCAATTGTTTGAGATTCATTTCCAATCAAATCAATTCCATAATCAGCAAAATATTTTGAAGCTTCTAAAGAAACAACTACATTTCCTTTTAATAATAGTTTCTTTTCAGAACCATTAAATTTATTTTTGGCTTCATTTATTAAATTAACTGCATCATTTTTCTTAAATTCCCCATTAAATTCTTTAACATAACAAACACCTATAAGCTTATTTAAAGGTATTTCATCTATAGTTTTACCATCATTAATAAAATGATTAGGTGAATCTATGTGAGTACCATTATGAGCACACATAATAAGCTTCGTAATATTACAAGGATCATTATTATCTATACTTGAAATTGTTATTTTTTGAGGTTCAGGATCTTTAGGATATATTTCACAACCAAAAACAGGCTGAGAAATATCATATATTTTTAATTCATTAAAATTCATAAGATAAACACTCCTTGATAATAGTTTATCATAAAAATAAAATAAATAATATATTATATTTATAATAAGTCATATTGACTTATTTATCAAAAATGATATATATAAAAGATAGAGGTGATTCTATGGATATAAGAAATAAGAATCTAAATATAAATTATTCTATGCATAATCATACTAAAAGATGTGGTCATGCTTATGGTGAGGATGAAGAATATGTCCTTAATGCAATACAAGAAGGATTTCTTCATTATGGTTTTTCAGACCATGGTATGTTTTTAGATATGAAAAAAAGAGACTATGGAAGGGATGCTAATCTTTTAGAAGATTATATAAATAGTGTAAATAATTTAAAGGAAAAATATAAAGATAAAATAAATATTTATTTAGGATTTGAAATTGAATATGATAAGAATCATTTAGATTATTATAAGGAATTATATAATAAATATGGTTTTGATTATTTAATTTGTGGTCAACATTTCTATATTAAAAATAAAAAAGCTCATTATTATTTTAATGAGTATGATGATATTGAAATGATAAAAAAATATAAAGATGATCTAATTGAAGCAATGAAAACAGGATTATTTACATATATTGCTCATCCAGATTTATTTTTTAATAGAATTACAAAAATAACAGATGAAATATTAGCTATTTGTGAAGAAATAGTATTAGCTAGTATCAAATATGATATTCCTCTAGAGGTGAATTTAGGAGCTATGAGATATGGAAATCTTATGGCTCAAATAAATGGAACTTTTCCTTATCCTAATCATTATTTTTTTGAGATAGCCAAAAAATATAATGCCAAGATTGTTATTGGAATTGATTCTCATAATCCAAATGATTTAGTATTCAAAAGAGATTTAGATTTTGCAAAAAACTTTATTGAAAAGCATGAATTAAATCTAATCAATGATTTTAATGATTCATTTATTAAGAATAATAAATAAGGTGCCCATAACAACCTCTTCATCAAAATTAATAATATACGTCAAGAATTATGTCGTAAATCGTTATAAAAGAGAATAAAACAATCAGCTAAAGTTTTTTAGAAGCATCTTTCGTTTTTGAGAAATTTTATAAAATTAAAAAAATTCTGACGATTAAACATCAATTTTGCCTAACAGCTCAGGATTTTGTATTAATATGGTTCATTCAACCATTAATTTCGGGACTTCAACCACTATATTATGCAATTAAAAAAGGTTTGATACCTTAATTTTATTGTATCAAACCTGTTCATTCAATATGGCAGTGCCTTGCAGTAATAACACACCTAAAAACATATCGTTTAATAGCTGAAACCACTAAGCAAATCGTTTAATAATGTGAAACCACCGTTGTTTAATCGTTTAATAGTCGAAACCAGTTAAATTGAAATAGGAATTTACAAAACTAATTCCATAACGTTATATTCTTTTTCTAAAATAATCTGAAATCCATTTTTGCTCCAAAAATAAGTGCTTTGTGGATTTTCTTTATCTACTCCCACGCGTATTTTCTTATAACCTAATTCTTTTAAGTAATCGCAAGTGTCACATACAATTTTAGAACCAACACCGTTATTTTGATATAGTATATTTACCATAAGCAATCCTATAAATGCAATTTTTTCTGTAGGATAATCTAAAATCAAATCCATATTTGCAACTAGTGTATTATTTTCAAAGAAACCAATGTAATACTTATCATCATAACTCTTATTTGGAGGTAATGCTTCCATATCTTCTGTAATACTTTGTTTCGTAACAAATGGTGGATGATATTTATAGAAAATTTCATTTTTGCAACTTATATCGTAAATAATATCTACATCATCCAAATCTAATCTACGGACAAAAAAACTCTTAGATAATAATCTTATATCCATATCTATTTCCTCTATAAATTCTAATTTAATTAACAACCTTCCAATAACCATCTTTATTGGAACCTATTCTTTCTAAATATCCATT
This sequence comes from Anaeroplasma sp., assembly GCA_045124155.1. Taxonomy (GTDB): domain Bacteria; phylum Bacillota_I; class Bacilli_A; order Acholeplasmatales; family Anaeroplasmataceae; genus Anaeroplasma. The sequence goes on along the minus strand of JBGVLG010000132.1, from coordinate 6,264 downwards.
CTTTTTCAAGTATCTAATGTTATTATCAATTGCAGTATCACTAATTCCAATAATAATTTCTAATTCGGCTTTTGTAATATTTGGATTGTGTCTCATTTCTGATAATATTTTCTTCATAGTGGCGTTTAAACCATGTTTTCTAGTGGCAGGTGAAGTATTACCAATCTCATTACCAACTTTATTACCAATTATATTATATTAAAAAAGTTGGTAATAAATCAATGATTTTCCTATAATCGTTAAAAACTCAAACCTGTTCGCTTATTCTTTTTTGCTTGAAAAACAGTGCCTTAAAAAGAAAAAAGCCCACACAGGGCAAATAAAAGGCGTGACGGTGGGATTTGAACCCCTATAAAAAGAAAAAAATCTCGATACTTTTTATTGTATCAAGATTAATCATCTCAAATGGTGTGCCTGATGAGACTTAAACTCACGACCTTAACCTTCGGAGGGTTACGCTCTATTCAGCTGAGCTACAGGCACATTTTTTGTATATTATAAATCTAATACTTAAAAAAGACAAATGCGATTATATATTTATATTTATATATAACCGCATTTTTCTATTAATTTATCATTCTTTTTTTATATTTATAAGAAATATTCTTTCTTACAATATAAACTGTAATTGCAGCAATACTTACTGTTCCAAAAATAGCTAAGAAAACATACACCGGAATCATATTAGTATATGCCTTAACCTGACCCCACATTATAACAACAGAATCATTATAGATTCCAAAATCATTCATAATTGCACATCGAGAAATAACATATTCACTTGGATATTGAGTATATAATGAATTTTCACTTCCTAAATAAGGATATATAATAGCTCTTCTTCCTTCACTAATAGTACCCTCAAATAAATATGATAAATCATATCCTATGACTTCTTCCCATGATTCTAGATCTAAAGGAGAATTGGTTGTATCAGATATACAATTATAAATAACTCCATTATAGCTTACCATATCTCCTTCAACATATTCACAAGAATCATCATATTCTAAAGATTCAAAATATTCCTCATTTGTTGGATCGATTATTAAATCAGCAGGCTTTTCTAAAATACATTCAAATAATTCATCATTAAATATAACATATGACTCTTCATAATATTTAGAAGTAGGACAATAATCACAAGCTCCATAAGTATATCCTACATAGCTTAATAGCTCATCTCCAACAATATATGGAGTATATCCAATATATTCCATATTATCAGCTGCATTTTGAGGATCTGATAAGAAATTTAAAAATGCATATGCTAATTCTTTATTAGCACCCTTTGGTAAGGTCCAAGCATCATACCAAATATTACTACCATCCTCTGGCACATAATATTGTAATACTTTATCTTGTTCTTCTAATGCTTGATATATAGAATATACTGCATCACCTGAATAAGCTAAATTAAGCTTGATTTTTCCTGTAATAATATCATTTTTTCCAGAATCAACTTCAAATCCAAAAATATTATCCTTAAGTGAAATTAATTCTTCCTTTACAATATTAATCTTTTCATAATTTTCATTACTAGATTCTAGACTTCCATCTAGCTTAAAATCAAAAATATCTTGAATCATTTCATTGTATTTTGATTGATTCTCTAATGTTGGATTATTTAAATAATTATTCATCAATTCAATAAATTCATCTGATTTAGAATAACCATGCATTAATCCTACAACAAAGGCATCTCTAATTGAATTTTTAATAGAAATTACATATTCATAATCAGTATCCCAAAATACATCCCAAGATTTAACATCCTCTTCTATTGTATCAGTATAGCTAGGATCATAAATAATACCTAAAGTACCCCACATATATCCCACCGCAAATTCATCTAAATTTACAGTGTTTCCTTTATATAAAACTTCCATCTGACGAAGCTTTTCTCTTAATGATTTGGCTGCATATTTTTCATAATTTGGAATATGAGTATTAAAATCATCCATAGGAATTACTAATTCCTCTTTAATAAGCTTTTGAATCATATAATCAGAGGTACAGATTAAATCATAGGTACCTTCCTTTTGAAGTGTAAATTGATTATACATTGTTTCATTTGTATCATAAGTATAATAATTTACATTAACACCATATTCTTCTTCAAATTTACCAATTATATCAACACAACCATCATTTCCTTGTGAAATATAATCCTCAACATTATAAATAGTTAAGGTTTGGCCTTCAAATTCACTTTTAGCATTGATAATACCATTAGGTAAAATAGAAATAATTACTAATAATAAAATAAAATTAATCAATAATAAATATATTTTTTTCATATTCTACCTCTTGATTTTTTTATTTTATTTGCTGCCTTATTATTATAAATAGTAATACTTATAACAACAGCTAAAACTAAAATAAATAATATTGTACTTAACGCTCTAACCTCAGGTGGAATAGGGTGTTTTGCGACAATCTTTTGAATATAGGTTGAAATAGTTTCAAAAGATGGTTCTTTTAAATATTGAGTAATTACAAAATCATCTAAAGATAATGTAATAGAAATTAAGAATCCTGAAAAAATACCAGGTAATATTTCAGGTAATACTACCTTAAATAATGCATACCAAGGAGAAGCTCCTAAATCAAGTGCGGCCTCATAAATATTAGGATCCATTTGAGTAAGCTTTGGCTTTACATTTAAATAAACAAAAGCTACTGTTAATACAATATGTCCAATCAATAAAGTAAAGAAGGTATAATTAGTATTTAATACCTTAAATAATACTGCAAGTGATAATGCCATTACTATTTCTGCATTAACTACAGGAAGCTGAGTCATCACTTCAACACTCTTTTTATAGTGTCCCTTTGAATAATAAGTACCAATTGCACCAATAGTGCCTAATATAGTTGAGCATAAAGCTGATACTACCGCAATAATAATAGTATTTTTAGTTGCATTCATTAATGCCTTATTATTAAATAAATCAGTATATAATTGAAATGAAAAGCCTTGCCACTTGCCAAGCTGATCACTTGGTGTAAAGGAATAAACAGCTAATACTAAAATAGGAAGATAAATAAGGATTAGCATTAGGTATAAATAAGATTTAGCAAATATTTTTTTCATTTTTTCATTTTTTACCATAATGATCTTCTTCCTCCTTCATCATCCTTTGAAAATTTTCGAGTAATAACTACACTTAAGCCTATTAATAATAACATTATTAATGCCATAAATGATCCAAAATTCCAATCTGCTTGATTAAAATATAAATCAATATAAGAACCAAATAATACAACATTATATTCTGATAATATATCAGAAATAACATATGAAGATAAAGTTGGCATAAATACCATTGTTGCTGCAGAGACAATACCAGGCATAGTCATAGGTAAAATCACCTTAAAAAAGGTTTGAATTGGTCTAGCTCCTAAATCATTACTAGCCTCTATTTGAGATTTATCCATTTTTAGCATTGTAGTATATAATGGCAAAATAACAAATGGTAAATAATTATATACTAAACCAATCATTGTTGTAATATTAGAAAATTCTCCTGTAGATATTCCAATCCAATTAAGAAGATCTCTTGTGGCACTAGTTCTAATAATAAAGTTTATCCACATAGGAGTAACAAAAAGCATAACTAAAACTGAAGATTTATTATATTTTTTATTTGCTAAAATCATAGCTAATGGATATCCAATTATTAAACATAATATAGTATTTAAAATTGCATAAACAAATGATATTAATAAAACATTAACATTAGTTGAATCACTTAAAAATTTAATTAAATTATCGAATGTAAATGCTCCACCCTTATTAGTAAATGCATAATATACTATAAAACAAATTGGTATTACTATAAAGCAAATTAAAAATAAAACATAAGGAATAGATAAATACTTTCTTTTAAACTTCATATTTAGACAAATCCGCCTTTAATGTTAATTTAATTTTACTAGAATCAATCTTAACACTTACAGTATCAAATTCATTCCAAGTCCATTCAGTATCAACAACAAAATCATCTTCATCCTCAGTTCTAACTATTAATTGATAATGGTCTCCTATCCAAACCATTTGAACAATTTGACCAGTAATATTTCCTTCTTCCAAATTATCACTAATCTCAATATCCTTCATATCTATTTCTGCTATAACATCAATATCATTTAAATCATATTTCTTTCCATTTGGAGTGATCAAATACCCTTCATCATCTAAATGAGATCCAGCTACTAATTGAGTTACATCACAATCCCAATTTGTTCCTGCAAAAACAACTTTATTATTCTTATTAATATATGCATCCTGATAAATATTTGAAGTATATTCACGATGCATAATTTGAATTAAATCAGGCTCAATTGTAAGTGATACAAAAATATCAATTGGGTGATCAACTACAGATTGAATTAATACCTCATTATTACCAACCATTGCAGTATATTGATAGTGAATACCCTTAAATATTTTATTGACAATCTTTGCCTTTACCCCAGGATAATTTTCATCATGAATTACAATGTCTTCCGGTCTAACAACAACATCAACCTTTTCATTTATTGGAAAATCATCAACACAATCCCATAATTTTCCTAAGAAACGAACCTTCATCTTATCAATCATTGTACCAACATAGATATTAGATTCACCGATAAAATCTGCAACAAAGGCATTTTTAGGTTCGTTATAAATATCCATTGGAGTACCAATTTGTTGAATTTGTCCATCTTTCATAACAACAATTACATCTGACATAGTTAATGCTTCTTCTTGATCATGAGTAACATAAATGAATGTAATACCAAGCTTACGATGCATTTCCTTTAATTCTAATTGCATTTCTTTTCTCATTTTTAAATCTAGGGCACCTAATGGTTCATCTAACAATAGAATTTCTGGTTCATTTACAATCGCTCTAGCGATAGCTACTCTTTGTTGTTGTCCACCTGATAAAGTAGTAACATCACGACATTCAAAAGACTCTAAATCTACTATCTTTAATGCTTTATTAACCTTTTCATCTATTTCTTGTCTTGTATATTTACGATATTTAATTTTTACTTTGCCATTTTTATCAATAACCTCATAAGGTATTTTCTTTAATTTTAATCCGAAAGCAATATTATCATAAACATCTAAATGAGAAAATAATGCATATCTTTGAAATACAGTATTAAGGGGTCTTTTATATGGTGGTAATTGAGAAATATCCTTTCCATTTAATAAAATTTCTCCACTTGTAGGCATCTCAAGTCCTGCAATCATTCTAAGTGTAGTAGTTTTCCCACATCCAGAAGGTCCTAAAAAAGTGACAAATTCTCCTTTTCTAACATATAAATTAAAATCCTTAACTGCATAGGATTCATCAAAAACCTTATTAACATTTTTAAGCTCTAATATTATATCTTTTTCCATTCATTTACTCTCCTTTTAAAAATTTGGGGGACTACTAATCCAAATAACCTTAGCTAATTTATTAGTATGATTATATAAATAATGCTTATTATCTGTAGTGAAATAAAAGCTTTCACCTTTATTTACTATAAATTTCTTATTACCATAAATTAAAGTGATTTGTCCTTCTAATACATAGCCAAACTCTTGTCCTTCATGAGGCATATCTAATAATGTTTCTCTTTTTGGTTCTATTTCACAAATAATAGGCTCCATTTCATTTTTTTGAGCCGTCGGGACTAACCATATTGTCTTAAAACCATCAGAATCCTTTTCAAAATAATCATCATTAGAAAATACTATTTGTTCTTCTTGTTCCTCTTTAAAAAATTCATGCAAATTGCTTCCTAAAGCAGTTAAAATATCTATAAGGGTACTTATAGAGGGACTAGTTAAATCATTTTCGATTTGCGAAATATAACCTTTAGTTAATTCACAACGATTAGCTAGTTCTTCTTGAGTAAGTTGACATAAATTTCTCAAGTTTCTTATTTTTTCACCAATAGACATACCAATACCTTCTTTTAAACTTTAAGTTTAATATTACTAAACTATTTTTATTTTACAATTTGATAATATAATTGTCAAATAAAAAATAAATCCTCCTATTAAAATTAGGTTCTTACGCTTGATAGGGTATAGAACTAGTAAAATTTAATAAATTAAATATATTGGATGATACATTTAAAGAGAAAATAGAAAAACATTTCTTAAACAGATTGACTAAATTACATCTTCCGTATAAAATACGTTTGATGAGTTTAAATTTGTTGTTGTTGCCTTCAACAAATCCAGAACTTTCATTAAAAGATATCGCTGCTTTG
>JBGVLG010000131.1:0-3050 GCA_045124155.1 Anaeroplasma sp. | reverse complement strand
ACCCTCGAATATTATTTTTCTATTATTAGCACTTTTTACTTTAATCTCTTGGAATACTGGGTCGATATATTTTCCATTACTCATAACTCCACCTCATTCTCACTTTACATCTCTCTAAAATTTAATTAATTTTGTCTTATCATAAATTAAATTTCCGTCTTTATCTTGTATGATATACATATAGCCATTTGTTTGTCCTACTTTAGGTAACTTCATCTCCATGTAATCCATATGAGATAGGTCAGCACAACAACCTTGTTCATATAAGAATTTATCTCCCATTGCTGTCATACCTAATCTATGAGTATGAGCCATTACTATACTTTGGAAATCTTCACCTATACCAACAAAATAATCATATGCTTTACCTACAGTACCTAATGTTGTACCTCTATATGCTTGTGGATGAACAAATATTGTTCTACCAACTTTAGTCCAAAAGTTTCCAACATACTCGACTTCACAAGCTACTTCTTCATCTATAGGTGTATATACTGTTTTGGTGTGTTTAATTCTATCATAGTAATTAAATCCCGTATCAAATAAGAAAGCTAAAGCATCTTTTGGCATTAAATCTAATAAATCACTGCCAATCTTATCTGCTATTTTCTTCCCCATGCGAATTTCGTGGTTGCCCGTTACAACTACTACTTTTTTAGGTTCTATTTCTTCAATTAATTCTATCAATAATTCTCTAGCTGTTATTAACTCTTCTACTAAAGGTTGTCTATACATTTTAGTGAAGTTTGACATACTATAATTATCTATTATGTCGCCATTCAATACTAGAACATCTACTTTATCTTTATATTTAAAGAATTCCTCTATATCTCTATTGAATGGGATATGCATATCTGATAAGCATAATATTCTAGTTTCACCTTCTTCATTTTCTTCTAAAGTATCAAACATTGCCTTTATTCCGTAGTACATTTTGCGTCCATTTTCAGAACTATAATCTTTATGTGTTAATAATTTAGCCCATTCGGAATAATCTAAATCTAAATCCTTCCTCATAGCTGTTATTCTTTTGTAATAATCAAGCAAACTCTCATTTTCTTTTCTCATAATTTCTCTCCTAAATTTATTCATTAGATGGTGTTACCGTAATCAAGTATCCTCACTTGGTATACTCTAAGTATAACACCATTACCAATCTTTGTCAACACATTTTTTAATTTATTTTATAATTTTATTAAGACGCTACCGCCACAGCATCCACAGTAGACATTTATCTTATCTTTTCCTACACTATCATAATCTTCTAATTCAATAGCTAAGTCAACGTCTATCTTTGCCCCACAGCAATCGCATTTAACATCTCTGTATTTTTTGTGTTTCTTTTTAGGCTTCTCTTTCTTTTCCATAAATATATCTCTCTTTTCATTTTATTTAGTTTTTTAGAAGAACTATAACTTCCCCTTTCGGGTATGTACGTTGGGTGAAACACCCAACTATTTATTTAATATTTCATCCATTAATGCTTTATTAAATACTAACCTATCTGTTATGTCTTCAATTGGTAAATATAAAATTCCATTACCTTGAATGTTTTTATCTAATTTTAAGTCCATTGTTCTTTTAATTAATTGTGCGTATAATTCTGATTCTGTAGGTTCTCTTCTAAATTCATCTCTGAACCAGTTCTTCAATAATGCTAAAGCACCAGATATAAATGGGGTTGCCATTGAAGTTCCTTTTAATTCTTGATATAATCCGTTAGGATAACAACTTAATATACCTCTACTATTATATCCTTCGCCAAATGCTACTAAATCAACTTCGTTATTACTAGCACTAAATCTACTATTAGATTTTAAATATTTAACTGAACCCACTGATATACATTCATTATAACTAGCTGGATAATTTAATTCATTTGTATTAGAATTATTATCTCCATTATTACCACTAGCAACTACTACACATATTCCTTTATCTATTGCTCTTTTAATAGCTTCATACATTTCTGGACTTGGTTGTTCGCTACCTAACGACATATTTATTATATCAACATTATGACTTACAGCATATTTTATAGCTTCTGTAATCCAAGTAGTCTTTCCACCACTTCTAGTTAAAGCTTTTAAAATAAATAAATCACATTTAGGTGCGACACCTATAATACCTTTCTCTCCTATATCACTAGCACTAATTATTCCAGCTACATGAGTTCCATGCCCTACATAATCAGTTACATTGTTTATACTACCTTTATCATCTGTTGTAAAGTTTCTTACATTTATTATTCTATCTTTAAGATTAGGGTGCTCTACATCGCACCCAGTATCAATAATAGCTACTTTAACACCTTCACCATATTTTCCTTTTTCACCGAATACATCAGCACCTATTAACTTAGCTCCTTCAATATATCCACTTTGGAATATAGAAGGTTTACTAGTTTGAGTATTAAATAATTGTATTTCCATTGTATTTTCTCCAATCGTCATATATTCAATTTCTTCTTTACTCGTTATTATTATATATCCTTAAATCCAGAAAAGTCTATATAACCACAATTTTTAAACATATCATCCTTAATATGGGTTATATTTGGAATGTCATTAAAATTAGTATCTACTGGTGGTAAATCACTATAATCAACACTTCTCATATCAAATACATCTAAAGTATCCTCAATATCTAAAAAATTAAAATCATAAGTGTCTACTAAATAATTTAAAAAATCACAATAAAAAGTATCACTATATTTATGATTTTCTTTATAGTTTTTTAAAATAGTTAATAATTCTTCATTAGTCCATTTTTTATTTGAATATAATATAGTATCAATCTCATAGTCTGCTAAAAAAGAATAAAAATACATATATACCTCCTAATCATTTAGCACAATATAGTAATCTTTGCCTTTTCTGGTTTTGTATAAACTGATTTCTTTTTATCATTCTCTATAACCTCCTATATTTTATAGAAGGCTAGGTGGGAACATATCCTCCCACTCATTCTTTCAGCCTTAGTTTTTAACTATTAAAACATTCCATAAGGGAATATAAGGTCGTATAACCATCTTAACATATTATCACCTC
>JBGVLG010000130.1:0-1584 GCA_045124155.1 Anaeroplasma sp. | reverse complement strand
CCAAGCGAATTACCATTCTAATAATTCCCTAAATTAATGTGACTAATTTCCTTTAATAATTTGATTAGTCACATTAATTTTATCTATATTATCCTTAAATAATTTGATAATTATGACCTGAAATAAAGTGCTGTTCTATATTTAGCAATAAATTCGTTTATGCTTTTTATTGATTCATTCCCCATTTTTAGTCTCGCAAGCATGGCTGTTATCCAAGCCTTAGACCAGCCTGTATGGCCACCACCATATTTTAATCTTTTATTTAATGTAAGAATTGAAGCATTAATTAGCTCTTTATCTTTTATTTGGTTTGATGGAAAAAGTGCATATAAATGAGAAATATGTTGTCTATGACCTATTTCATTTTCCTGATATTCTGATTCCATTCCATAATTCTTCCATCACTTCCAATTTTTATTTTTGGAAGCTTTTGTAATATTAATTGATATTTTAAATTTTCTTTATTTTTAATTTTTAATTCTTTATTGATGTTTATTGCGGCGGTAAATAAATCTCTTAAAATTTGACTATCCATTTGAACTCCATTAGACAGATTATATACCTTATTATCTTTAATATAACTATTTTCTGGAGATAATGATGGAGATATTATTAATTCATGATTATTATTTTCAATTAAAATATTTTCAAAGAATAAACAAGCATCATTTATTATATACTCATATTCTTTTAGGAATTCTAAATCAAGTGTATATTCATAATATTCATAGATCAATAACGACAACCAAGCGCCACCTAATATCCAGAAAGTTGCTGGCATATATTTATCCTGTGGGGCTACATCACCATAAATATCACTATTATGAAAGGCTAAAAAGCCCTCAACACCAAACATTTCTTTAGCTAATATAGTACCATTTTTATGAATTCTTTTTAATAGATCAAAATATGGAATACTGCATTCAGCTAAATTAGATTTAAAGACATTCCAATAATTCATTTCTAAATTGATATTAATTGTATATTTTGAATCCCATTTTGGAAAAATATCTTGATTCCATATTCCCTGAAGATTTAATGGTTGTGAATTTATTCTACTTCCTGAGATCATTAAATATCTAGAAAAATTATATAGATAGTTAATTTCATTATTATTAATTTTAAATATTTGACGATTAAATAAAGAACTATAATCAGAAATATGTTTTTCTAATATAGTATTATAGTCTAGATTTATTAATTTATCTCTACACCATTCATATATATTCTTATTATAAAATGTAGTTCTTAAAACTAAATATATGGTTGAATTTGAGGAATTCGAAATTATTATATTATCACCGATAATATTCATTTTTCCATCTGTTTTTACATTCATTCTAATTAATAATGTATCATCATTATTGTATTTATAGGATAGAATTAAATCATTATTTTCTATTTCAATGCTTTGAACCTCTCATGACTATAAGTCATAAGATTCTAACTTCTATCTTCTAAATTAATTTTAGTCAACCGAATAATATTGGTAAGTTGCCTACACCTTGTCTAGAAAGACTACCATCCGATTACTTGATAGACTATTAGTTAAATAATCAATAATAACCTTTTTAGGGTATTATA
>JBGVLG010000129.1:0-12806 GCA_045124155.1 Anaeroplasma sp. | reverse complement strand
GGGGGTAAGGGGGAACTATCGCAATTTTTAGGTATTTAGCCACCATTATATACAAATTATCAAAATGAATATAAAAAATATGGTGACCTTGAGTTGTATTAATCCCTATTGAAGATTTAGTACAATTTCAGGTCATCATTTTTTATTCATAAAACATGATAACCTTATTTAATTATACCATGAAATATGACATTTTCATAGAAAAAATTGAAATTTATATACGTAGTATATAATTTGATAAAAATAATTTGACATATGCATATTATAAATATAATTTTATGTTTTTTGATAAAAATAAAAGGGAGCCTTACTCGCGAATGAATAAACGAGTGTGCGGCTCAGTCTCATCAAAATATCTTACTTTCAGTATTCATTTAGGAATATAGATCATATTGCTTTCTATGCTTTTTTGTGAGAAAAAAGGCAGAGGTTATTGCTGTAAATGGCGCAACAGCAATAAGACCAAAGCTTCCTACTAAAGTATCTAGAATTTCCGCTGAAACAGTCTTATAATTCAAAATACATATTATTGGAATTCCCTGAGAAACAAAAGACATAAGAAGCGAAATAAAGCCACCTGCATAAGCTAGTAATAGTGTCGTTGTCATAGTTCCCATGGCGGCCCTACCGACTCTAAAGCCTGATAACATTGCATCTTTAAATTTTATATTAGGATTCTGTCCTACTACCTCAACCATTGATTGAGTTATATCAGTAGATATATCCATTAAAGCTCCAGAAGAGCCTATAAATATTGTTGCCATATAGATTTTAGTTAAATCTATATTTTCATGTCCATTATATATTAAAGATTCAATATTAGGCATAATTGCACCATGTATTTTGAATAATGATGTAAATAATATTCCTAATAAACATGTTGCAAATATACCAAGTATACCACCAGATACAGCTGATAGAGTTTTTTTATTAAATCCAAATACAAATAATTCAATAATAATAGTTAGAGATATAACAATTATAAGTCCAACAGCAATTGGATCAATTCCATTTAAATATAATGGTATCAATATTTTCCATAATGCTAAAACAGTTATTATAAATGAAAAAACTGATCTTAATCCTGTTTTACCTGCAAATATTATTAAAAATACCACTAAAATAATTGCCAAGATTATTTCATAATTCAGTCTATAATGATCAATCATTGAAATAGATGTTATATTTCCATCTGTAATAGATAAAGAAACTAAAGCTTTATCTCCTATTTCAAAGATTTTATCATTTTCAAGTGATCCTGTTAATAGATTGATTCCATAATATTCTTCTTCATTAAATTCCCCATTATCTATTTTTAGCTTGCAGCGTTGCTCACCCATTTGGATTACACCAATAGTTTTAATCATAGAATTATCTACATCAATAACAGTAGCCTTAGCCTGAATTGTTCCATTATAAGCCTCACTAATTCCATAACTAGATGGTATAAAAATGAGGATAATAGTTATTATCATCCCCACAATTAATGTTGCTTCTTTTTTTATAAATTTAATAATATTTTGCATATTATAAATTCATTAAATCTGCAAGCTTGTTATAGATATCTGTATTATCATAATATCCATCAAATAATTCAGCACCATTTCCTTCTGCATATACTGCTGTAGGTAATCCTGTATGAGAATATGATGTAAATGAAATACCAGATTTATTATTTAAAATATGAGTTAATGTTACTGTTAATGGTTCATATGTTCCATATAAATCATACTTTTCTTGATTAGAAATATCCTTTGTAGATGTTTTCATTGTTTGATTATATGCCTCAACAAGTTTTGAGTATTCATAATCTGTTAATAATAATTGATTATCTTTTTTTGTACTCTCATTTGCTGGAGCAACTAAACCAAATTTATCTTGAATATCTAATAATACATCTGAAAGTGCTGTATTATTCTTCTTATAATTAGCTACATAATCACTATCAAACTTTGAGAATGAAATTTTTTGATTTGAAAGATTATTGAAATATAAATCGTAATTTGTACCAGCATAACCAATTGTTAAACCACCAGTTTCATGATCACCAGTTACAACAATTAATGTTTCTTCAGGATGTTCATTATAGAATTCAATTGCTTCATCTATTGCATTTGAAAATGCAATTGTATCCTTAATTGATGACATTGCATCATTTGCATGACATGCCCAGTCGATTTTACCACCTTCTACCATCATAAAGAAACCTTTGTCATTTTCTAATACCTCAATACCCTTATCTACATAATCAGCTAATGACCACATATCATCAGTTCTATCAAGTTCATATTTCATGGAACTAGAATCTGCAAGATATTCACTAATAGCAATAACCTTACCATCATTCTTAGTTAATTTCTCAGCCTCAGCTTGAGTCTTAACTACCTTATAACCACTCTTTTCAGCTAGGTCATAAAGACTTTCTTGTTGTCCATCAGAACCATTTGGCTTATTTAAGGCACCACCAGCGAAATAATCGAAGTTTGAAGCAATAAGCTCCTTACCAATTTCATAATAATCATTTCTTGATTTTTGATGTGCATAATATGCTGCTGGAGTAGCATGATTTAAGGTAACTGATGATACAACACCAATTTTATAATCTTGCTTTTTAAGCTTTTCAGCAATTGTCTCATATTTAACTGTAAAATCAGTAGAAACATTTATAGAACCACTCCATGTTTTCTTACCAGTTGCTAAAGATGTTGCTGTAGAAGCTGAATCTGGTGCATAGCTTGATGCGTCAAATGTTTTTGCTGTACCAGTTGTTGAAAATTTTGTAAATGGTAAATCATAATCACCCTTTACTGTTGCTCCTGATGTTTTATTACCATTATCAATTCCTGATTCTACAGCATTTAAATAATAAGCTGCTGACTGAATTTGTGGGTAACTCATTCCATCACCAATAAACATAAATACATACTTTGGACCAACACTCTCTTCTTTTGGTTCCTCTAACTTAGTTGTTTGGGTTGTTTGTACTGTTGTTTGTTTTGTAGTACTTGATACAGTACTTCCCTCTTTCGTACTTGTTGTTGTTTCTGCATTATTACATGATGCTAATGCTAGTGTTGCAGCAAGACCTAAAGCTGCTAAAAATTTTTTCTTCATTTTTTATCTCTCCTTTTTACATTCATAATTATAAAGAATAATAATTTCTAAATCATTCATAATTAAGTAAACATAATGTAAAGAGATAGTAAATCTATAAAATGGTACTAGAGGAAAGGAGAGTGAATTCGCAGTAAAATGTCAATTAGCTTGTCCCTTCTAGTACCATTTTAAATTCCCGCAGCCAATATTAAATTTAAATATATAAGTGTTCTTTTCAATAATTGAAAGTCATTTTTAATTCATTTTAATCGTTGTATAATTTAAAGAAGCATTAAATATTATTTTTTTCATTTAACTTCTTTTTCAGATTTTATTTTGTATAAATTCTTCAATTTTGAATATAATTTCTTCTATATTTAAAGAAGCATCAATATATAAGTCGTAGTTTTCCTTAACTCCCCAATCTTTATTTGCTATTAAAGAATAATATTTACTCCTTAAATCATCTGATTTTTTTATGTTTTCAATAGCTTCATCTCTAGAATCATTATACATTTCCATTACTTTATGAATTCTATATTCATCATCTGCATATAAAAATATAGTCACTAAATTATCGTGATTCCTTAAAATATAATCCGAACATCTTCCAACAATAACAAAAGATTCTTCTTCAGCTAGTTTTGTGATTATTTCACTTTGAGCTGTTATAGCGTCTTTATTAGCCTCTAAAGATAAATATATAGAATAACCATCTTCATCTTGCATAGTTGCATCTATATATTTTTTATCTAATCCTCTTTTCATTGCCTCTATCATTGTTAATTCTTTATCATAAAATTTGATGGCTAATTTATCCGCTAATTGTCTAGCTATTTTTTTAGCATTTGTACCATGTTGTCTTGAAATTGTAATAATTAAATTATTATTTTTCTTTTCTAATTGATTCATTGAATTAATCTTATTCTTAATTACACTTTTTAACATAATTAAAGATATAATAGCAGTTAATAGTTCTGCAATTGGAAATGTCCACCAAACTATATTTGTTACATTATTAGATAAAGTAAATAAAAATGCTATCGGAAAAACAAAAACAACTAATCTTAATAATGCAGTTATAAATGGTTTTAATGCATATCTTAAAGCTTGAAAAACTCCTTGAATAGCAACACTAATTCCCATAAATATATATCCAAGAGATGCGATTTTGGTTGCTTTTTCACATACATCAATTAATTCAACTGTAGAACCACCAGATATTGCAAATAATTCAGCGAGAGGTCTCGCAATAATTTCAAAAATTATTGTAATTATTCCTGAAACTATCAATGTATCTATTATACCATACTTGATACATTCGATAGAACGCTCTTTATTTTTCATACCATAATTAAATGATAGTATAGTTATAATTGTATTCGAAAGACCAAAACATGAGAATAAAGCTATTTGTTGAATCTTATAATAAATACCAAAAGAACCTACTAAAATTGTTGGGTCAGCATTTGCTTTACCCAAAATAACATTCATTCCTGCCATCATAATTGATAATAAACCTTGCATTAAAGCTGCTGAAATTCCAATTGAATAAATTCCCTTAATTATTCTATAATCAGGTTTTATATATCTAACATTTCCATTAATCTCTTTGTTTAATAAATAATGAAATATCATAGCAACACCAAAAGACACAAATTGTCCTAATGCAGTTGCCCAAGCAGCTCCTGAAACACCCATTTTTAGTGAAAATATAAATATGTAGTCAAAAACAATATTAATAATAGCACCAGAAACTTGAGAAATAGTAGAATATAATGTCTTACCTGTTGCTTGTAAAAATCTTTCATAAATAGTAAATCCTATTGATCCTAATGATAATGAACTACAAATCATTAAGTAGTTTGTCCCCATTTCTATTACTTCTTGATTTGATGTAAATAAAGAAATAAACCATTTTGAACCAAACAAACCAAATAACAAAAATAATATGTAAATAACTAATCCTAAAAATATACCGTTACCAGCAATTTTAGATACTTTTTCTTTATTTCTCTCACCTAAACTTTTTGATAATAAAGCATTTAGTCCTACTCCCGTTCCCACTCCTATTGCAATAATTAAAATTTGAATAGGAAAAGCATATGTTAGTGCTTCATTAGCTAAAGCACCAGTCCCTTCAATATTTGCCACGAATATGCTATCAACAACATTATACAAAGCTTGAAGAACCATAGAGATTATCATTGGCAATCCCATTTTCCAAAATAATTTTTTTAGAGGCTTTATCGCCATTTTATTTTGTTTTATTTCCTCCATTATTTTCTTCCTTTCTGTCTATAATAAAAAAAAGTGCAAATCCAAATTACAATTGGACTTACACATTTCTGTTACTCATTGACACAATAAATTATAACACTTTTTTTATTTTTTTCAAACTCAAATTACAAAAATCATTTACTCTCTATCCTATAAAATGCTAATTAACAATAACTTATAATTAAACATAAAATCATATTTTTCGTTTTTTCATAAATTGCAATTTACCAAAAATAGTAATTTGAAAAGGGATATATTCCATAAATTGTTAATCAGTTGATTTTGAAAATGATACAAATACACTTCTAAAGCTTAATATTCAACTTGAAAAGCTTAAAAATACGCAAAAAATGCTAAAAAAAGCCTTGATAGAGTATTTCTACTATATCAAAGCATTGCTTTCTTTTTGTATTAATTTCCTAATTATAATACAGGTATATATTAATTAAGTAATTCTAAAACTCTAATTTGAATAATTTTTTCTAAAATCTTTAATCTCTTATCATTTAGATTATATCTTGGGTGCTTTTTAAATTTAAAATTAATTAGATTTTTTAGCTTACCTTTTGTAGAATCAGTCATATACTCCTTCGCTACACTAATAAAATCTAGATAGCCTGCAGGATGCCTTGTTTTTGAATATTCTAATGCACTTTCAACTGATTTTAAATCATCTTTATCCATTCCATAATTAAACAATGATAGACCATTATCAAATATAGGAGCAGCTTTAACAGGCTTATTAGTAATATTGTCGATTATTAATCCAAAGTTACCATAATGTCTATCAGTGTTACATATAATAGCGTCAAATACTATCATATCGCTTAAAGCGTTATAATAATCTTCACCTAAATTTTTATAATAATTTATAATGTCTAAAAAGCTATTAGTTTTTACTAAATAACCAATAGGCATAAATGAATGATTAATATCTGTAAATAATTCACACGTTGAGCATAGCTTATTCTTCCATTTTGAAAGATTATAATCAACATGATCTAATTTCATACATTCTGCTATTTGTGATGCATAGTATTCAGAATAAGGCTCAAGACCAGCATTTGCCGCACCTGTTGTTCCAGATTTATATAAATAAATCTTTCCATTAATTCTTCTCCAGCATTTTGCAAGCATACCATTAGTAGTAAATTCTGGTGAAGATAAAAAATCAGACTTGATAGATGAACCAAATCCTGTAAAGGCAATTAATCCTAATATATTGCTAAATCTATTTTCATATAAATTTACTTCTTCAAATGTTTTATCAAATCCGTCACTTGATATCCAGTATGAATCATTTAAAGATAATCCTTTACAAATATCAATAATGCCTTTTATGTTATTATTTCCTATAGATGTTTTAGCTAAAAAACTATCAACAAATTCTCTATTTTTAGGTATAGATCTATTCTTTAACCATGATGCCATTCCCTCATTAGATTTAACTAAATTAATAGGTAATAATTTTTTTTTAGACTCGTCATATGTAAAATCTTCAACTCTATAACCTAAATTATCAAAATACATATTAAATTTTGCTAACACTATATTATATTGTTTTAAATAATACATACAATAAATTCCTTTCTATATATTTACATATCTACGTAATTTTTTATTGAACTATTTACTATTTTTATCCTATAAAAATAATGAGACTTTTGGTTTTTTTAGGTTTAAATGGAGTAGCATTCACAAATTTACTTTACTTCAAATAAGTAGTATTTATCAAATTGATATGTGTGATATTCCAATTCATATTTAATTAAATGTGCATCTAAAATATTGCATATTTTAACTTCTTCTCTGCACTCATTAAACTGGCTAGTGTATTCATCTTCTTCCTCATAAACATTTAGATAAATAAATCCGTTTTCACTCGCTAATTTAATAAGTTCTTCAATAAAATGATTTATATCAGATAAAACACATTTATTAATACAATATGCAAAGCAATATTCTTTATTACCTAAATAATGTACATTATTTCTATTGATTTCTTTTAAAAAAGAAATGTCTTGTAAGGATTTCTTAGATAAAATCACTGGAAAGGATTCACTATTTTCATCAAACAACATTTTTCATTCTCCGTTTGTTTTCCCTATTAATATTATATCACAAGACACAAAAAATACCAACCTATTTTGACACATTAAAAATGCTACAAACACATTTCAAACATTTAATTTTTAACTCAAAAAGCTTTAAAATGTGAAAAAAATGCTCAAAAAATCATAAAACAGCCTTGATAGAGCATTTCTACTATATTAAAGCATTGCTTTCTTTTTGTGTTTGTTTACCTATTTTAATACAGTGTGCAAATGGGCATTTTATGCACACCCCCTAGAGATTTTTTGTACACCTCTTGTTGCACAGTTAATCTTTGTCCATAATCATAGCCTCTTGATTTTTTTGCTAGATCGTAATCTTCATTATACCATTAACAATATTTAAAAATAAATTTATCAATGATATATTTTGTTCAACAATTTCAAATATCTCATCTAATTTATAAATTGCTTTTTCATCCTTATATAGTACATTTAACGAATTTTCATTATACTTATAAAATATAGACCCATATAAATAATTTGTATTATTTAAAACTAATATGAAAATTTAAATCTATTCTTCCTTTTATCATATCTATCTCCCATTAAATTATATTCATATCTTACACCTAAAAAAATAAAGCTTTATACCTTTCATTGATTATTAGTTTTAAAAAAGCTTTATGATTATCACTTACACATTCAATATCTTCTATTAATGTACATATAGCATCAATATTAACAAGTTGTTTAATTCTCTCAATTGCCTTGTCGCACTCTACATATTCATGAGATTTTATAAAAGAATAATAATTAATTCTTTTCCCATTAATAAGGATTGCTGATGTTGGAAAATCATAAATTCTTGCATTTAATTGTTTTTTATCAGCAAGTACTTTTTTTATCATTTCTTCATCAATTTGAGGGAATAGACAAGAACCACAATCAAATATAGGTGCTAAATAAGCATCATCTGTATCCTGATTATATAAGAATCCCCAATTACCATTATGTCTATCCCAATTACCGATCAACGCATCTATTACAAACATATTCCAAAAATAATTTGACAATTCTATTGGATCCATTATTTTTTGTTTTTCAATTGTTTCAACAATATCTTTTATATCAGTTCCATATCCATTTGATTTTGAGTCAATTATTTGGTTCTTCACAGAAGCAAAATCCATAAGTTTATATCCATTATTTTCAAAATCTTTGCAAGCAACAGAAATTCTATTAACATCATTATAAAAATAATTGCCTAAAATAGTTTCTTGAGCCTTCATCCCCAACATATTAAATATATGACAACCAAGATATTCTGAAACACAAGAATTTGCATATGATAAGTTAATATTTTTAGGAGCATGTGATGGTAATTTTAACATATAAAGATGGTCATTTATTATTACACATAATTTATTACCATTAGCTCCACCATAGGATTTCTTTCTTGTTGGTAAATTTGTAAAATCTATCATATTATTCTCCTCTTCTTAAATACTTATTTCTTAAATAATCAGCTTGCTCTTTTGTAATTAGGTTTTCTATTTCACAAACATTAATACTACTATTTGCTTCATCTAAATAACAATCAAATAAAGGATTATTCCTGTTTCTTTTATTTTTAATAAAAGCAATACTTTCTTTTAAAAAGCAAGGTAAATTCTCTTCATATGCAGAATTATATAGAATCGGTTCTAAATCAATTAATTCCTTTATATCACAGTTTAAAGCCTCTGCTATTCTCATAATAATTCTAACTCTACAATCTAGTATATTACTTTTACCAGAAAATATATCAAACAATGTTGTTTTAGATATTCCTGTTTCTTTTGATAATCGATAAACAGTATATCCTTTATTTTTTAAAAATGTATCAATATTCATATAAATTCACCACCACCTATATTATATCGGTTATCCGATATAATGTCAATTTAATTACATATTTTCATCAACATTATAAAATAAGAAAAAAAGCCTTGATAGAGTATTTCTACTGTATCAAAGCATTGCTTTTTTTTGTGTTTGTTGGCCAATTTAGATACAGTGTGCAAATGACCTATTTTTTGCACACCCTGTTGTGCTATTCTCTACTGATTCATTGTATACACATAATTCAATCCTACAAAACTAAGTCTTAGGTACTCCAGTTATAAAACATATTGTTAAAACTCTTCGTGATTCAAAGTGTTTTTTAGAGCTTATACTATTTATAAAAAGATCTCATCAAGTGTCACAAATTTGAATTTTTTTTTAATTTGTGACACACAATTGATACTTTATTTAAATGAAATCTTTAAGTTTTCTATATAAATTTTTTATAATAAAAGAAGTTTGTGCTTCTTTATCCTACATTATATAAAATCTTGATCCATATTTATAGATGATATATATAATCCTTTTCCTGGAGGATTAAATATAAAATTTGAAAAAAAACTAAAAAAGAAATACTAAATAATTATAGAAAAGGACTAAAAATAAAAGATATTTGTGATAAATACGAAGTTAAGAAATCTACACTATTTTCATGAATTAATAAGGTAAGCGTATAAAATAAAACGCATTGAATTGCCCTCCTACTAATCCTATAATTAGGATTACAGGAGGTATTTTTTATGAGCTATAGTGAGATAGATAAAAAGAGGATTATTGAGGAATATGATTCAAATGTTCCTGTTGAAAGATATGCGAAATTAAAGGGAATATCAAAAACCTCATTTTATAAGTGGCAAAAGATATATGGTGATACTTCTCAACTGGGTAGAATTGTTCCAATTGATGTTACCAATGAAATAAAAAAACCAAATCAATTATCTTCTATATGTATACAAATGAATAATACTAATATTGTTGTAGATGATAATTATAATGAGGAATTATTATTAAGAGTTATTAGGAGTATTAAAAAGCTATGATAGATTTAAGCACAATAAATAAAATATACATTATTCCAGGATCTACAGATTTAAGAATAGGAATTGATGGATATGCCTCAATAATTCAAGTAATATTTAAAAATAATCCCTTTGATGGTTCATTATATATGTTTTGTAATAAACAGCATAATAAACTTAAAATATTACATTTTGAAGATAGTGGATTTTGGTTATATTATAAAAGAATTGAAACAGGAACAATAAAATGGCCTAAAGATGAAAATGATATAAAACAAATAAATTTTAAACAATTTAGATGGCTTTTAGAAGGCTTAAAAATAGATCAAAAAGCATTAAAAAAATGTGAAGCTAAAGGCATAATTTAATATTAAAAATAGATAACGTTATCTTGATGAAAGTACCTTGATTTTATGGTAAAATATATGTGAAATTAAATGATATTTACTAGAAAATGGGGGGTACTTTTTTATATGAATAATCTTAATTTTACAAAAGAACAACAAGAATATATTAAAGCACTTTTAGCCAGTAATAAAGAACTAATGAATATCAATAAAGAACTATTAAATAATAATACAGAATTAAATAGAAGAGCTTTAGAAGCTGAAGCTAAGGTTGAATCTCAAAAATTTGAAATAGAATATTTAAAAGCTGAAGTTGCATATTTACAGGATAAAAAATATGGGAAATCAAAGGATAATGTAGATTTAGATAAATATCCAAATCTATTTAATTATGAAATATTTAATGAAGCCGAGGCTACAGCTGATTCTAATGTAAGTGATTCATCATTAATTAATGCAGAAATTATAAATGAAGAAGAAAAAGAAGTTACTTTTACTACTAAAGGTAAAAAGAAGAAAAATTTGATAAATAGAATGAAAAATATTGAAGTAAAAAGAATTGTTCATGATTTATCAGATGAAGAAAAAATATGTTCTCAATGTGGAAAAGAATTATTACTAATAGGATCAACTATATCACAAAAAATTGTTTATGTTCCTGCTAAAATAAGAATTGAAGAGCACGAATATAAAACATATAAATGCCTTAATTGTAGTGATGAAAAAGCAAATATCATTAAGCCTAAAAATGATTTAGCATTTTCTAAATCTATGGCAGATTCAACATTAGTAAGTCATATTATTATGGAAAAATATTATAAGAGTGTACCTTTATATAGACAAGAAAAAACATTTCAACAGTTTGGAATATCATTAGCAAGAGCTAATATGTCTAATTGGGTTATAGAATCTGGAAAATATATCAAACCAATCTTTGATAAAATGCATAAAGACTTATTAGAATTAGATATAATTCTTGGTGATGAAACACCAACTAATGTTATTGAATCCCAAAAACAAACTAATTATGTATGGATGTTTAATTCCTGTAAATATGATAAGCAAATATATTTATATTTCGCAAAGGATTCAAGAGAACATCATCACCTTACAGATATCTTAAAAGGGTATAAATGTAAATACTTCCAAAGTGATGCATATCAAGCATATGAAAAGCTTGAAGGAGTAACAAATGTGTATTGTTTAGCACATGCAAGAAGAAAATTCACAGATATATTAAAAATATCCAAAAATAATTCTAATTATAAGCTGATGAATACATATTGTGCTACTGCAATTGATTATTGTAATAAGCTATATAAAATTGAAAATAAGCTTAAAAATAAATCAATTGAGGAAATATATCGAGGAAGACAAGAATTATCATTACCAATAATAAAAGAATTTAAAGTATGGGTAGATAGCGTAATAGATATATTCCCACCTAAATCAAAGATGGGTGAAGCTATATCATATCTTCATAATAATTTTGATAATATTATGAATTATACTTTAGATGGGAGATTAGCTCTTGATAACAACAAAAGCGAACGTATGGCCAAAAATTACAAGATTGGAAAAAAGAATTGGTTATTCTCTTTTAGCGAGTTGGGAGCAGATACAAGTGCAATGATATATTCTCTTATCGAAACAGCAAAGGCAAATAAACTTAAAATATATGAATATTTAATTCATGTATTTAATACCTTAGCTAAATATGAAGAATACAGTGATGAATTAATAGAATCACTTTTACCATATTCTTCAAATTTACCAAAATGCTTAATACTAGAAGAAAAAAGCTCTTAAATTGAGCTTTTTAGTGCTGCCCTAATAGAAATATTAGGGTTTTATTATTTATGCGTCACATATTATACGCATACGATTAAATTGATACAATTGAAATATTTTATAAATTTATTTATAACAAAAAAGATTTGACACTAAGAATAAAATATTCTTTGTATCAAACCTATGCTTTTCTTATGGCAAAGTAGTACACTATCAATACTTTGAAACTAAATCGTTTAATAGTTGAAACCACCTGCGTGTAATCGTTTAATAGTTGAAACCACCCAAATTGATAAATTGGAATTTATATATTCAATTCCTTTACAAGTGTTAAT
>JBGVLG010000128.1:0-1848 GCA_045124155.1 Anaeroplasma sp. | reverse complement strand
GAATTAGCTAGAAAAGAAAATTTAGGAGAAATATTAGAAGAAAAGTTAGATAAACTTCCTAATCAAATGATTAATATGGACTACATAAATCATACGCCTAGTAAAAAACAAGGAATAGCTATGATATCTGATGTTCATTATGGAATGGTAGTAGATAACTTTTTAAATAAATATAACCCTGATATAGCACAAGAAAGAATGAATTATCTTACTGATAAAATTATAGAATATAGTAAATTAAATAATCTTGATGTAATGAATGTTTGTCTACTTGGAGATATGATTAGTGGTGAGCAATATCTATCAGTAAGATTAGAAAATAGGGAGAATTTAATAAATCAAATAATAAATGTATCAGAATTGTTATCAGAAGCAATATATAAAATATCATTAAACGTTCCATTTGTAACAGTATCAATAGCAGATGGAAATCACGAAAGAGTATATAATAAAAAAGAAAATTTAAATAAAGATAATTATACAGAATTAATAAGAAAATTTTTAGAATTAAAATTAAAAGATGTATCTAATATAACATTTACTGAAAATGTATATGATAACAATATAATATCATTTGAATGTTGTGGTAATACAGTAGTTGGATTACATGGTGATAAATGCAAGAAAGATAAAGTAAGTTATGAAATGTATAATATGCTAAATAAAAAAATAGATATTATACTTATGGGACATTTTCATCAGATATCTCAAGACATATGTTATGAAACAATAGTATATAGAAATGGTTCATTCATAGGAACTGATGAATATGCAAGAAACTTAAACTTAAATACTTATCCAACTCAAAAATTACTTATAGTATCTGAATTAGGTGTTGAATGTTGTTATGACATTCGACTAAGATAGACCTACTAAGCCTAGGGCATTTTGTCGAGCTTAATAAGTGTAGGGCATTAAACGAGGAGGTGAAATTCCTCCTCATTACATAGCCAAGGGTTTATTCATTTTAATACTCCTATATATTTAATTTAAATTATACATTTCCAATTATTCATATTTTATTTACCCTTGGCAAACTTTATACATACTTAGGTGAGGATATCCCTCACCAAATAATATCACTCCTACTTTATACAATTTTAATCAATCTCTCCCTTTGAGGACAGGAACGGATATCTGTCCTCTTTCTTTTTGGAGAGAAGTAGGAGAAAAAAGAGAGGTGAATCTATTGGCTAAACAAGTAAAGCGTATGAAAAAATGTACTTCATGTGGTGAAGAAAAAGAATTTGCGGAATTCTATAAATCTCAAAGTGAATTGTATAAAGCAGATGGCAAGTTGCCTATATGTAAAGATTGTGTTATGAAGATATACGAAGATAATCTTCAATATTATAAAAATGAAGAAAAGGCTCTTTATAAAACTTTGTTTACATTAGATATTTACTTTGATTTAAAACTTTGTAAAAGAGCTTTAATAGATACTTATAATACGGACAAGCATATACTTAAATCTTATATGAGTAATATAAATCTAGTACAATTTAAAGGTAAGACAGCCAAAGATTCTCCACCATTTAACATTTGGGATATTCCAGAAGATGATTTTGAACAATTTGAATTAGAAGATATAGATATAAAAGAACCTATATTAATAACTAAAGAATTAATTGCACAATGGGGAGAAGGTCGTCCTAATGAAGATTATTTATTTTTACAAGAAAAATATGAAACTATGTGTAACACATACGATAATCGAAACCCTTCTTCATTATGGACTTATGAACAAATAGCACTTAATTTTTTAGACATTAAAAAGGAAAGAGAAAAAGCTAATCCTAATTTTACTAAAATAAAAACATTACAAGAATCTAATTCTAAATTAATGGG
>JBGVLG010000127.1:0-13372 GCA_045124155.1 Anaeroplasma sp. | reverse complement strand
AAAAAAGGAAGACCGGGACTGGTCAACCCTTTGGCTTACTATCTTAGGTAGTTTGTGTTCAATATAAATGTAGCGCCGTATACGAGACCCGTACGTACGGTGCAATGGGAGGGGCAAAGAACTATTTTTTTTTCCTCTACCCTATTTAGAAATTATTATTTATAGATGCTTATTTTTTTTAAAATATGTCTAGGGATAAGCTGATTTTTTTACAATTGATATTATTTTGTATTTATTTTTTTCTATTTTTAGTATATAATATAAGCGTATGGAGTGATGAACCATACAATGGTGGAATTTCGGAATTGGTAACTCCGAGGAAAGAATTTTGGATGGTGCTTTAATAAAGCATAAAGAAAAAAAGTAATTAGTACACTTTTTTGTATTAATTACTTTTTTTTCTTTTTTATATTTTTCTAGTATAAATCTTTAACCATTCTATTTCTTGAGGAGTAAGATAATGGGATATTGCCTTAAATACTGTTGCATGATAATTATTTAGCCATTCTCTTTCATTGTTGTTAAGCATATTTTTATTTATAGCATCTAGATCAATTGGCACAAGAGTTATAGTTTCAAATCCTAAAAAGTTTCCAAAATCTGATTCACCTTTTCTAATACATAGCATCTCATTTTCTATTCTAATACCATATTTATTTTCAAGATATATACCTGGTTCATTTGAAGTAATCATACCAGGAATGAATGGATGTGAATCATTTCTTTCAGGCACCATTTTATATCTAAATCCATTAGGAGCTTCATGAACTGATAATATATGTCCAACACCATGTCCAGTGCCACATTTATAATCTAAAAGCTCCTTCCATATTGGTCCTCTTGCTAGAATATCCAAATTCATTCCATTACATCCTTCAATAAATACTGCTTGAGATAAAGCTATTACTGATTTTAATACTAATGTAAAGTGATTTTTCATTTGATTAGAAATATTTCCTAAAGCGAAGGTTCTTGTAATGTCTGTAGTACCCTCTAAATAATGACCTCCGCTATCGATTAATAATAGGCCTGGTTTGTCAATTTTTGCATTAGATTCATTTGATGCTTTATAATGCATCATAGCTGCATGTTCATTGAAAGCACATATAGTCTCAAATGATAAATCTATAAAGCCTTTTTGTTTTTTCCTTAATTTTTCCAAATAATTAGAAATTGAAATTTCAGTCATTTCAGTTTTCTTATAATTTGTCTTTAAATAATACATCAACTTACACACTGCAACAGCATCTTTTATGTGAGCCTTTTTTGTATTAATTATTTCGGTTTCATTTTTAACAGCTTTCATTAATAGAGTTAAATCTTCATGATTAATTAAAGTGTTATTTTCATATAAGGAATTATATATTTCATAATTGATTTTATTATAATCCAATAAAATTTTCTTTCCTTTAATAGCTTTTAATGAATCATATATTGAATTATAGTCTCTAATAATTATATCATTTTTTTGAAGATATTTTCCCACTGTAGGTTCTATTTTATTATCATCAATGAATAAATAAGTATGATCAATCGTTATGATTGTGAAAGCTAAAAAAACAGGAGTATGTAGAATGTCATTTCCTCTAAGATTATAAAGCCATGCTTGATCCTCTAAAGATGAAATAATGTAAAAGTTTACATCTAATTCTAACATTTGTTTTCTTATTTCTTCTAATTTATTTTTATAAGTTTTTCCTATAGAAAACGGCTTAAGCTCATATAAAACTGAAAATGGCATTTTGGGTCTATCAAACCAAATATCATTTATTAATGTTGTATCTGTAATAATATTAACGCTAGAATCTACACAATTCTTTAATTTTAATATAAAAGAAGTGGTAAGAGTTCTTCCATCAATAGCTAAATTCTTCTTATTTATTAAAAAATTTTGTAAGAATTGAGTAAGAGTAGGAACTTCTTTTTCTCCCATTTTCATTAATTCAATTTTAGTATCCTTAAGTTCTTTTTCAGCTTGTATAAAATATCTTCCGTCAGTCCATAGATAGGCATTATCTTGAGTAACTAGTAAAGTACCAGCACTACCAGTAAATCCAGACAAAAACTCTCTAATTTTGAAATATTCACTAATATATTCACTACTATGGAAATCAGAAGTAGGTATAATATATGCATCATAGCCTCTTAAAGCCATTTGTTCCTGAAATTTTTCTAAATTTGTCATTATTCCACCACCCACGACTATTATACACTTATTTTGATAAAAATATTATTATTTATTTGTAATAAATAAAAAATTGAGTATAATAATAACACAGGAGGTCGATAATATGGGCATTATTGATATTGTATTAATTATTATTATGCTTATCACAATTATTATTGGATACAAAAAAGGCTTTATGAAAGAAGTTTTAAGTAAATTTGGTATTATAGTAATAATTGGTTTTAGTATTATGTTTGCTGGACAGGTAGCATTGATTTTAAAGACTAGCAATATGTTTACAATTCATAGCTCAATTTATACCTCATTATATAATGGATTATCTGAAAAAATGTCATCATATTCAGCAGATGCTTCTGTTGCGGATATAATCAGTGAGGCATTTGGATTGAATTCATTCTTTGCTAGCATTGTTTCTAATATGATTGGTTCTACAAATGCTTCTACTTTAGCTGAAACAATAGAATTTATTGCTGAAAGTATTACAAATATCTTTATGAATATAATTGGTTTTGGAATGATATTTATAATTGGTATGTTAGTACTATTTATATTATTTAGTATAGCTAAAGGATTGAGAAATAGTAAAGCTATAAGAGTATTAGATGGAATATTAGGAGTTGCATTATCATCTATTATTACATTAGCATTTATTTTTGTATTATTTGCATTATTAAGATGGTTAATGGGATTTGATTGGTTCCCAGAGGCTCTAAATGATTGGATATCAAAAGATTTGTGTTTAAATGATCCAAACACATTTAGAATATCTAAAGCAATTTATGAAAATAATGTATTAATTAATTTAATTTCAATATTCATACCTGTAAAATAAAAATAATTAGTGGAGAGATATTATCTTTCCACTTTTTTTTTATTAATTTTTATGATATAATTTTTTTGTATTTTTATAGAAAGGATACTCTAAATGAGTAAATGGTGATTTTGTGAAGATAAATCCAAAGCTATTTAGTGTAGCTGATTCAGTAGAGCCATTTGAGGTTCAAGAGTGGGAGGGACATAAAATAGAATTATTCTTTATGGATGATTTTGTTGGAGTTCAGGAAGAATTTTTATATAAAGGACAGTTTGCTGCATGGGCATCTATGGATGGTCAAAATTATAGATTGTTTTTTGAAAAAGGCTATTACGAAACTGTAAAAGAACTGTATACCCAACCTATTAATAAAATTTGGGTTGAATTTTGGGATAAAACAGATGTAATTAGCAAGAAATTTACAAATTGTTTTACTTATCCATTAATGGGTATTGCTGTTGTAATGGTAGTTTTAGCATTAGTTTTACAAGGCTCTTTGCCTTTCTTTAGTTGGATAGCAATTGGAGTATTATTAGCATTATTTGTTGTTATGTTAATTGTAAATTCAGTTACTAAAAAGAAAATTACTCAAGAGAATATTAAGAGTCGTGATGAAATTATTAAGCTTCTAGGAGAAAAAGAATTTGATGCTTTAATTGATAAGCAAAAGGCTTATATGGATGAATATTTCGATAAGAAATATGAAGAAGAGGAAGCTAATAATCAAGAAGAAAATGCTCAAGAGAATAAATCTTTAGGAACTACTGAAAACAATGAAGTATCAGAAGTTACTGAAACAGATGAATTATCTAATGATAAATCTGAGGTAGTAGAAGAAACTACTTTAGAATCTTTAGATTCTTCTGAAGAAGATACAAAGTCTACTAATGAAAAAACTGAGTAGTAGAACAAATTAATATAATTTAGGGAGTAATTGGAGTATTATATGAATACAATTGATCAAATTTGTGTTAATTCATTACGAGTTGTTGGTGCTGAAATGATTACTAAGGCTAAAAGCGGACATCCTGGTATTGTTTTAGGTGCGGCACCTATTACTCATACATTATTTACTAAACATTTAAATATTAATTCTCAAGATTCTAAATGGTTTGATAGAGATCGTTTTATACTATCTGCTGGACATGGTTCAGCATTATTATATGAGCTATTACATTTAAGTGGTTTTGATATTAGTATTAATGATTTGAAGCAGTTTAGACAAAAGGGAAGTATTACCCCAGGTCATCCTGAGATTAATCATACCCCTGGTGTTGAAATAACTACTGGTCCACTAGGTCAAGGTATTGCATCTTCTGTAGGTATGGCTATTGCAGAGAAATATTTAGCTTCTTATTTTAATAAACCTGATTTTTCAATCGTTAACCATAATACTTATGTATTATGTGGTGATGGTGATTTACAAGAGGGAATTTCTCAAGAGGCTATGAGTCTTGCAGGACATTTAGGATTAGGAAAACTTATTGTTTTATATGATTCAAATGATGTTCAGCTTGATGGAGATGTTTCTCAGGTAAATACAGAGAATGTTAAGGCTAAGGTTGAAGCTATGGGCTGGGATTATTATCTTGTAGAAGATGGTAATGATTGTGATGCCATAAATAGTGCGATTACTGAGGCTAAAAATTCAGTATTAAAACCTTCATTTATTGAAATAAAAACAATTATTGGATATGGGGCTCCTAACAATGGAGAATCTTCTATTCATGGTAAACCAATGCCTGAAGAAGATATTATTGCATTAAGAAAATTTTTAAATTATGAATATGAGTCCTTTAAATTTTGTGATGATGTTGTTGATTTCTATAATGAAAATGTTGTTAAGCGTGGAAATAATGCAGAAACAGAATGGAATGTATTATTGAAGGAATACCAAAAGAAATATCCAGAGGCATATGATGAATTTTTGAAATTTATGTATAATGATTTCGAAATAACTGATACTAATGATATTCCAACTTGGGAGATAGGATCAAAGGAATCTACTCGTAAAGTAATGGGTAAAATATTAGATTGGGCTTCTATTAAGCTTCCTAATTTAATAGGTGGATCTGCTGATTTATCATCATCTACAATGGTAAAAGGTGCTGATGGTATTTTTGGACAATCTAATCCATTAGGAAGAAACATTAAATTTGGTGTTCGTGAGCATGCGATGGCCGCAATCACTAATGGTATTACATTACATGGTGGTTTACGTGGTTTCTGTTCAGGGTTCTTTGTATTTAGTGATTACTTGAAACCTGCAGTTCGTTTAGCTGCTATAATGAGTTGTCCTTCTAATTTCTATTTTTCACATGATACTGTTTGTGTTGGTGAGGATGGACCTACACATCAACCAGTTGAGCAATTAACAATGTTCCGTTCTATGCCTAATACGAATGTGTTGAGACCGGCTGATGCGAATGAAATGACTGGAGCTATGCTTGAATCATTTAAAAAGGAGAATACATATCCAACAGTTATAGTATCTTCAAGACAAGCATTACCTAATTTAGAATTTACATCTAGAGAGTTAGTAAGTAAGGGTGCTTATGTGGCGTTTAATCCTTCAAAGCCTCCTAAATATACAATTGTTACTTGTGGTAGTGAATTGAATTTAGCAGTAGAGGTTGCTAAAAAACTTGAGAATGATAAAATTTATACAACAGTTGTATCAATGCCATCACAATTTTTATTTGAGAAACAATCAGAAGAATATAAAAATGAGGTTTTACCTAATAGACCTACATTTGCTTTAGAAATGGGTTCAACTATGTCATGGTATAAATATGCTGATTATGTATTTGGAATTGATGAATTTGGATCTTCAATGCCTATTTCAGAAATATATGGTTGTTATGGATTTACGGTAGAACAAGTATATGATACCTTTAAAACAAAGTTTTTAAAAAAGTAATTATTTGAACGTATGGAAACATACGTTTTTTTACTTTTATAATTTATGGAAAAAATAGATCAAGTGTGATAAAATTAAAGGTTCTTTTCAAACCGAGGTAGTTTGGTAGCTACCTAAGATTTTAAGATAATGAAAAAATGATTATATATTCTCTTTCAAAGTGAGGTAGGTAATTATTAAAAAAAAATATATCTCCTTTATTTTCTAATTGCTAGAAAAGAGATATACTTTATGTATTATAAAACAAATATAGCTATAATTATTAATGATTAATTTAATTTTTATTATCAAAATATTTTTTAAAAAACATTTCTTGTGGTATGGGCTTATCAAATAAGAAACCTTGGACAATATTACATCCTACATCCCTTAAGTATTCCATAAGCTCTTTTGTTTCTACACCTTCACATAATACATCCATATCAAGCTCATGAGCTAATTCCATAATGAAGGCTAAGATTACTTTTTCTTTTTGATTATCTTTGTTTGAACAGAAGCCTTTGTCAAGCTTAATTAAATCAAAATCCATATCTGCTAATGCAGATAAATTTGAATATCCAGAACCAAAGTCATCCATTGAAACTTTATAACCAAGTCTATGTAATTCTTTTATTAATTCACTTATTTCAGAAGAATTTGATACATACATTCCCTCTGTTATTTCAAGTTCAATTAGATGTGGTGGAACATTATAATTTTCTCTTATTTGATTAATTGTATTAATATATGAATTGAAGTCACTTTGGTTTCTTGATAAATTTACTGATATCGTGATTGGATTATATCCTGAATCAATAACTTTTCTTTGAAATTTACAGACATTTTCAAAAACTGTAAAATCTAATTCTTTTATAAATCCATTTTGCTCAAATACTGGAATGAATAAATTTGGTGTCAATATAGTTTCTTTTTTGAAAAACCATCTTGTTAATGCTTCAGCTCCAACTAATTGACCTGTTTTGACATTGAATTTTGGTTGTAGATACAACAAAAACTCATCATTTTTCTTTGCTTCGAACATATGAAGTTCAAGTTCCATTTTGAATTTTTTTTCTTCAAATTGTTCTTGGCTAAAATAACAAATTCCAGTTTTAATTATTGATGGTTGTTTTCTTGCTATATTGGCTTTATCTATGGCAGTAGTAAGAATGTCTATACCATCAGATATATATACTCCACAAACAACTCTAAATTTACTTCCATGTGAGAATGATTCATTTAATGAAACTTTTATATGTTCATAAAGACTTTCTATTATTTTTTTGTCATGTGATGGTATATATACTAAGAATTTATCATCTGTAACTCTACAAAAAATAATTTTTATCATAGAAAAATTTTTAAATGCTTTTCCTAAATTAATTAAAGCCTCATCACAAATTTTACTTCCATATATATCATTTAAGTGTTTATAGCCTTCAATATTAAAATACATTAAGGAGTATTCACTATTATTATTCAATTCATTTTCTACGAAGTCTCTCCATCTAATATAATTATAAATAGAAGTCAACCTATCATAATATAATTCTTTTATATGCTCAAGGCGTTCATTTTCTCTATTTAAAACAATTCCAAATATTTTTGATATTACCATTAATGTTGAAATTTCATTTTGTTGCCAAAAACGATTAATTGAGCACATATCAAATCTGATCATACCGATATGTTTTTCCATATATTTAATTTCAAAAGCTAAAATAGCAGTAGTTTTCTGCTCATGTAATATAGGATAAATATTTAGAGTCTTATTTGATTCAACCTGGACTAATTTTAACATTCCTAGTCTATCTAAAGAATTTCTAAAGTTTGGTATATCGTATTTATCTCTTATTAGAAGTTGGTCTATTCCAGGCATTCGTGGGTTACACCAACAATAAATATTTTTCAATTCATCACTTGATTGTTCTAGAGTGAAAAGAGAAATTCTATCAAATAAGAAATAACTACCTAATAATGATAAAGCATCCTCAATATTTTTTTTAAGATTATTATCTCTATTTAATATTTCTGCAACACCAGAAATAATATTAAAGTTTTCATAGCTTGAATCACCAGAATCTATAACATTATTAACTTCTGTTGAAATATCAGAGATATCTCCACATTTGTTTTTATCATAAATAATGAAGCAGTTTCTTCCTTTTCTTTTTCCTCTATATAATGCTTTATCTGTTTTTTTGAATAAAACATCATATGTTGTTCCATCTGCTGGATATTGAGCACATCCTACTGTTGCAGTAATTGAGGCTTTTTTAATATTATGATTACTAACGTTATTTATAGCTTTTCTAATATTACTACATGCAGCATGGACAATATCATAGTCATTGTCAACATATAAAAGAACTAAGAATTCGTCTCCACCTATTCTTCCTACAAATCCGTTATTTCCAATATATTTCTTTATTGAAGAGGCAGTTTCAACTAACACTATATCTCCATACATATGTCCATAAGAATCATTGAATTGCTTAAAATTATCAATATCTATTAAAAGTAATGCAAAAGGTCTAGGATTTAATAATGCTTGATTTATCTTATCAGTCATTGCTTCTCTAGTTAAAATTTTTGTTAAATAATCAATGGTTGAATGTGCATAGCTATTTTCATTTTTTGATATTATCATTACGACATTATCATTATCATATTTATATCCTTGAAATTTTAATGAAAGGCTAGATTTATCATCTAGTTCATAATTAGCATTTATTGAAAAGGGTTCTGAAGAAATAACTAAATTATCAAAAAATCTTTTTAGCTTTTTATTACTTGTTTTTGAAAAATTAAATCTTTTAGAATAATCTTCAATAAATTCATCGAATGAAATATTATTGGAAATAGCTTGGTTTCCTATGTAATAGTGTTCAATAATTCTATTCGTTAAATTGAAAAATATTGTAGTATTGTTGTATAGGTATAGTAATTGACTAAATAAGTTATCATTTGTCATATTATTACCTGCCTTTTGTCTTGTTTTATAAATTATGAAAGCCCTTACTATTATCATTATATCATATAAAAATAAAGTGTCAATATTGTTAAAAACACTAAAAAGTGGTATATTTATTATGAAATGAGGAAATAAAATGATGGATTTAAAATATTTTAAAGAAATAATTAATGATGTTTTCTTAGTGGATTCTCCATCTGGATATTATGTGAACATCAATCAAGTTTTAATTAATAAGCTTAATAAATTAGGGTACAAAAATTATAATATTACAAATAAAGGAAGTATTGAATTATTTATTGAAGGTAATTCTTCCGATAAAACTATTGGTATATCAGCACATGATGATACTTTGGGTTTGATGGTTCGTTCTATAAATGCCAATGGTACTCTTAGGGTTACCGCAATAGGTGGACCTTCTATTCCAACATTAGATGGAGAATATTGTAAAATTATTACAAGGGATAATAGAGTATATACTGGTACTATTTTATCTGAATCTCCAGCTGTTCATGTATATAAGGATGCAAATACTAAGGAAAGAAATATAGATAGTATTGTTGTAAGAATTGATGAGGTTGTTAATTGTAAAGATGATGTATTAGCTTTAGGAATTCAAAATGGTGATTATGTTTGTTATGATCCTAAAACAATTATCACTAATAGTGGATTTTTAAAATCAAGATTTATTGATGATAAGGCATCTGTTTGTATTATTCTTTCAGTATTAGAATATATGAAGAAAAATAATATTAAACCAAGCTATAATATGTACTGTTATTTCACTAATCATGAAGAAGTTGGCCATGGAGCTGCTTCAATTCGTTCTTTAGATGAATTCTTAGCAGTGGATATGGGTTGTATTGGCCTTGATTTGGCAGGTAATGAATATTCTGTGAGCATTTGTGCAAAGGATTCATCTGGTCCTTATAATTATGAATTGACTACTGAATTAATTAATTTAGCTAAGAATAATAATTTAAAATATACAGTTGATATTTTTCCTTATTATGGTTCTGATGCTAGTGCTGCATTAAAAGCAGGTGTTGATTGCAAAGCAGCTTTAATCGGTACAGGAGTATGTGCTTCCCATGGCATGGAAAGAACACATATGGATGGAATACTAAATACCATGAAACTTTTGTATTTATATTTAACTAGATAATAGTTTTGAAAGGAATGAGCATTTTTATGTATGATATTATTGTTGTAGGTGGTGGTCATGCTGGATGTGAGGCCGCTCTTGCATGTGCTAATATGGGCTTTAAGACTCTTTTAGTTACAGGTAATTTAAATATGGTTGGTTCTATGCCTTGTAATCCATCAATTGGAGGACCAGCAAAGGGTGTGGTGGTTCGTGAAATTGATGCATTAGGTGGCTATATGGGTAAAAATGCTGATTTATGTCAAATACAAACAAAGATGCTGAATAGATCTAAAGGACCTGCTGTTTGGGCTTTAAGATTTCAAGAGGATAAGCTTTTATATATGAAGGAAATGCTTAAACATTTAAAGGCTACTCCTAATCTTGATTTAATTGAAGCATATGTAATAGATTTAATTGTTAATGATAAAACAGTAAATGGGGTTGTTCTTGAAGATGAAAAAGAGATTAATGCTAAAGCAGTTGTTTTAACTACTGGCACTTATTTAGATAGTAGAATATTAAGAGGTCATTGGACAAAAAAAGAAGGACCTGATGGCCAAAAAACTACTAAAGGTATTTCAGAAGCATTAAAGAGATTAGGATTTACTATTCAAAGATTAAAAACAGGTACTCCTGCTAGAATAAAAGCATCTACTATTGATTTTTCCCAAACAAATGTTGAAAATGGTGATGAGGTTACTTGGAAATATTCATTTGATGATGGATATGATTCTATTTTAAATGTTAAGGTACCTTGTTATTTGACTTATACAAATTTAGATATTCATAATTTAATTATGGAAAATCTTGATAAATCTGCAATGTATGGTGGTGTTGTTGAGGGAGTTGGTCCGAGATATTGTCCATCAATTGAGGATAAGGTTGTAAGATTTAAAGATAAGGAACGCCATCAAATATTTTATGAGCCTGAATCATTGGATTTAGATCAAGAATATATTCAAGGTTTTTCTACTTCTATGCCTGTTGAGGTTCAGGATAAAATGCTTAGATTACTTCCTGGATTAAAGGATTGTGAAGTTATTAGGTATGCTTATGCAATTGAATATGATGCGATTGACCCATTAGAGCTTTGGCCCAGTTTAGAAACTAAGCTTGTAAAAAATTTATTTACTGCAGGTCAAATAAATGGTACTTCAGGCTATGAGGAGGCGGCTGCTCAAGGATTAATTGCTGGTATTAATGCTGGATTAAAGGTAAGCAATAGAGAACCTTTAGTTCTAAGAAGAGATGAAGCATATATTGGTGTCATGATTGATGATTTGGTAACAAAGGGTACTAAAGAACCATATAGATTATTAACCTCTAGAGCTGAATATAGATTGTTATTAAGACATGATAATGCTGATTTAAGATTAAGAGAAAAAGGATATCAGGTTGGATTAATTAAGGAAGAGCAATATAATAGATTAAATTTAAAGAAGGAAGCTATTGCTAGTTTAAAAAAAGAGTTAAAATTTATTAAAATTAAACCACAAAATGCTAATCCTATATTAGAAAGAATTAGTTCAATGCCTATTAGTGAAAGTACCTCATTGGAGAATTTAATTAAAAGACCTGAGGTAAGTTATCATACTATTAAGAAGTTAGCTTTAAGTCAAGATGTTATTATTAATTCTTGTTATGATAAAGTTGATGAGGTATTAGAACAGGTTGAAATAGATATTAAATATGAGGGCTATATTAATAAATCTTTAGAACAGGCTCAAAGAATGAAAAATTATGAATTAAAGAATATTCCTGATAATATTAATTATGATTTAGTTGATAATATAGCTCTTGAAGCAAGAGAAAAATTAAAAAAGATTCAACCTAAAACTATTGGTCAAGCCTCTAGAATTAGTGGTGTAAATCCTGCTGATATTTCTGTTTTGATGATTTATATAGAAAGAATGGTGAGAGAGTAGTGGATTTTAAAGAAGAAGTATTGAAGTTAGGTATTGATTTAAATGATATAATGCTTGAAAAATTTGATAAATATTATAATAAACTTATTGAAGTAAATGAATATATGAATTTGACTGCAATAACTGAAAAATCTGAAGTATTTAAAAAACATTTTTTAGATTCATTAGAAATTATTAAGGCTATTGATATTTCTCAACCATTTAACTTATGTGATGTTGGTAGTGGAGCTGGCTTCCCATCAATTCCTTTAGCTATCACTTGTGGTAATGCGAATGTTACTATTATTGATGCTTTAAATAAAAGAATAAAGTTTTTAAATGAATTATGTGAATACATAAATTTAGATAATGTTAAATCATATCATTATAGAGCTGAAGAATATGTAAAAGAAAAAAGAGAATATTTTGATTATGTTACTGCAAGAGCAGTAGCGAGATTAAATATTTTATTAGAACTTTGTATGCCTTTAGTTAAGGTTGGTGGAAGTTTTATTGCTATGAAAGGAGCTTCTGGAGTTGAAGAACTTAATGAGGCAAAAAAAGCAATAAGCATTTTGGGTGGAGAAATTAATAGTATTATTAGCTTTAATCTCCCAGATGACGGAGGGAAAAGAGAAATAATTATTATAAAAAAAATAAGTGAGGGTAATTTAAAATATCCTAGAAGCTTTGCAAAAATTAAGGAGAAACCATTATAGTGTACTATTTAGACCAAATTGTAAAAACAAAAAAGCCTCATGTATGTGGTTCAAATGAATGGAAGATTATTAGAATGGGTGCTGCTTTAAAACTTGAATGTATTGGCTGTAAAAGAGTAATTATGCTTGCTTCATATGAACTTGATAAAAGAATTAAAAAACAGTAATATATATTAAATTAAGATGGGAAGAACGAAGTTAATTGTTCTTCCTTTATTTGAAAATATGAGGAAAAAAAGTTAAAAAAAGATAAATTTATTGTTGACAAGGCTATATAGCTGTGATAAAATGGAGTAGCGCTGTGGATACGGCATTGAAATAGATGGTCAGGTAGCGAAGAGGCTAAACGCGGCAGACTGTAAATCTGCTCCTTAGGGTTCGCTGGTTCGAAACCAGCCCTGACCACCACTTTATTTAATATCATTTTAGAGTTGACAAATAAATTCTAGAGTGTTATTATATACAAGGCTTAATAAAGCCTATGAGTCTTTGAAAACTGTATATGACGAACGAAACGTAAAGAAAAGAACAATAAATTCTTTTAAAGAATTGAGCAAAAAAGATTAAAAACAAAGAAAAAAATAAATTTTTTTGGAGAGTTTGATCCTGGCTCAGGATTAACGCTGGCGGCATGCCTAATACATGCAAGTCGAATGGTTAAGCTTGCTTAACCATGGCGAACGGGTGAGTAACACGTAGGTAACCTGTCTTAAAGACGAGGATAACC
>JBGVLG010000126.1:0-6842 GCA_045124155.1 Anaeroplasma sp. | reverse complement strand
GAAATTTAAAAAGACAAATCATCTATATGGTTATTTCGAAAATCGAGATAAAATCCTTGAAAAAAGAAGTGTTATTTTATTTGAGTCAGAGAAGGCTACAATGCAATGTGACTCATTTGGATTTAATCGCTGTGCTTCTGTAGGTAGTCACTCTATTAGTGAACAACAAATAAGATTGATGAAGTATGATGTTGATAAAATTATCATTGGATATGATACAGACGTTACGGAGGATGTGTTAGAAGATGAATGTAAGAAGGTTAAACGTATCCTACCTAATGTCAAAGTGGGATATATCCTTGATAAGAATGGATTATTAGGTAAAAAGTGTTCACCTACGGATTTAGGCAAAGAGGTATTTAGTGAATTAATTAAAAATAATATTATATGGTATAGAGGTGTAGAGAATGAATAAAGAGGAAACAGTATATAGTTTTAGTCGATTAAAATTATTTAATGATTGTCGTCATGCTTATTGGTTATCTTACGAGATGAAATCAGAAAAGCGTCCGAATATTTACAGTGAGATTGGTACGGAAATTCATGAGATTTTAGAAAATATTCAAAGCGGTAAGGATATTGATGTTGAAAAGCGTGTTGAAATGTTTGAAGATAAAGTGGATGAATGCGAGATTTTCGGCATTGAATTTGTGAATGATAACATTAAGAATAAATATATCGAAAATATCAATCATTGCTTACGAAACTTTAAACCATTACAAGGTATTAAGTTTGAAGTTGAAAAGGAGATTTCACTTGAATTAGAAGGTTATAAGCTGACAGGATTTATTGATTTAATTATTCATAATGAAGATGGAACTGTTTCTATTATTGACTTTAAAACATCAAGCAAATATGCTAAGAAGGATTTAGAAAAGAACGCTAATCAGTTAATCTTATATGGTTTAGCACTAGAAGAATTAGGGTATGTAGTACGAGATATTAAATGGATGATGTTGAAGTATTGCATGGTTCAAGGTAAACGTACTAAGAAGATGATTGAGCGTAGAGAATTGGAAGATGGTCAAGAATTCGAGGACGCATTTGTTGAATATCCATATAATGAAGTCACTAAGATGTATTGTAAATCTTGGGTTCTCGAAACGATTAAAGAGATTGAATCGCTGACTCAATATGATACATGGGAAGCTAAGGAAGTGAACAAGGGTACTAGCTTCTATTGTACAAATATTTGTTCTGTGTGCAATAAGTGTCAAGCATTAAAAGAATATCAAATGAAGTATAAAGGATGATGTGATATGTTATTAGAAATTAAAGATATTCGTAGAGTTTTAAGTTTAATCAATGGAGAGATGTTGATATTAGAAGGATTGGGATTGAGAGAGTCAAATCAATATGGAGATTTAGCTGATTTAAGAGCTAAATTAGTTCAAGTATTGATTGATAGAAAAGGTGATGAAAAATAATATTATATATTATTTTATTGTTAGTTATCATCTATTTGTTTATTGATAGTATTAGAGAAAAAATGTATTTATTCACATTTGCCTTCTCTTGGTTTATTATGGCTCTTTCTTATATAATTTATACAATATTATTTTAAAAAAAGGTGGACATTCCCACCTTTTTATTATATAATATAATATGTAAAGGAGAGATGAAGAATGAAAAAATATGTAAATTATCATAGACATTCAAAGTATTCAAATATTGCTACTATTGATTGTACATTAACTGTTCACGATTATGTTAGACGTGCATTGGAATTAGGTCACACTTCAATATCTACCGTAGAGCATGGTTATCATGGTGGAATGACTTCAATCTTAGAAGCATATGAAGTATGTCAAAAGAATGGATTAAAGTTATTAGTTGGAGCAGAAGCATACTTTGTAGAGGATAGATTTGAAAAGGATAAAACAAATTATCATATTGTTATCATGGCTCTTAATCATAAAGGATTAAAGCAATTAAATTTAGCTTTATCAGAAGCTAATATGACAGGGTATTATTATAAAGCACGACTTGATTTTGATATTATTTCTAAATTAGACCCAAAAAACTTTATCGTAACAACAGCTTGTGTTGCTGGAGTTGGCATTAATGAAAATATTCTTATTAGATTACGTCATCATTTTGGTGAGAATTTCTTCTTAGAGGTTCAATCACATAATCATCATAAGCAAATTGAGCATAATGAATTGATGTTAAAGATGGCTAAAAAATATGGAATTAAATTAATTCATGGATGTGATACTCACTTTATTACGGAACAAGATAAAGAAAATCGTAGTATTCTGTTGAAAGGTAAGGGTATGAACTATGGTGATGAAGATTTATTCCAAATTGATTATCCAACATATGATGAAATTGTAGAACGTTACAAAATTCAAGGTGTATTAAGTGATGAACAAGCAAAGGAAGCTATCGAGAATACATTGATTATCGAAGAAAAAACTGAACAATTTGTATTTGAAGATGACATTAAAATGCCTACATTGTTCCCAAATGATACACATGAACAAAAGGTTAAGAAATTAAAGGATATTGTCAACGGAGAATTCAAAAAACAATACGGACATTTACCTAAAGAAGATAGAAAAAGATACTTTGACGCTTTAAGATTTGAGATGGACATTATCGAAGGAACACAGATGGAGGATTATTTCTTAGATAATTATTATATCATCAAACGTGCAAAAGAATTAGGTGGAATTTTAACTCAAACAGGACGTGGTTCTGGTGTATCATTCTTAATCAATAAATTATTAGGATTTACAAATATTGATAGATTAGAAGAGAAGATTGAATTATACCCAACACGTTTTATGAGTAAATCACGTATCTTAGAAACACGCTCACTTCCTGATATAGACCACAATCTAGTAGACCAAACACCATTTGTTGAAGCCACAAGAGAGTATTTAGGTGAGCATGGATGTTATGTTATGATTTCATTCGGAGAACAGAAGGAAAAAGCACGTATTAAAAACGTATGTCGTGCTATGAATATTAGTCCTACTGAATCAAATGAGATTACAAAAGATATTGATGGAGCTAGAAAGCAAAGTAAGTATAAAGAATTATTTGAAAAAGTAGACGCTATTGGTGATGTGATTGAGAGTGCTTCACCTAATCCATGTGGATTTTTATTGCTAAGTGGTGATATTCGAGAAGAAATTGGAATTATTAAAGTTGGTGACGCTTATTGTGCAATGATTGATAAGAATACAGCGGATAAGTGGAAGTATTTAAAAAATGATTAATAAAATAGTCGTGCGATATAGAAATATAGCGTATTATTACACCTTAAATTGCTAGAAGTTCCTAAAGCCTATTTCACTACAACGTGATTGGAAACAATGAGCGTGAATGTTGCGAAAGCAGAAAAAAGAAATAGGATGGCATAAGGTTAAATCCTAAGTGTTTGTGCAATGGATAATTAGCATGGAAATATAAATAACACATTGTGTTATTTGTAGACCTTCAACGACTATAATAGGTGATACTGACCACGTAAAGGTGAAGTATAAGGAATAGTCTACTCCCACTGTTAAATCAGTGTTAAAGTATCTCGAAAGAGAGGGTATAAAGGTATTTAATGGTTTCCGTATGGTTGTTGATTTCAGAGGTGTACAAGGAATTAGGTAAACCTATTGACTCAATCAAAGACTTAAAACAGATGACAATGAATGATAAAAAGGTTTGGGGATTATATGAAGATGGAATCACAGCCACATTAAACCAAACATCAACACAATCATCTAAATTACAAGTAATGCAATATAAACCACAGAACGTAGAGGAATTATCCCACTTTGTAGCTGGTATTCGTCCTTCATTTGAGAGTATGAAGTCATACTTATTAAATCGCCAAGACTTTAGTTATGGTATTCCAGAATTTGATAAATTACTTGAAACGTCAATGAACTTTGTCTTATATCAAGAAAACATTATGTCTGCTCTTGTATATGCTGGTATTCCAGAAGATGAAACGTATGGTATTATCAAAGCTGTTTCTAAAAAGAAAAAAGATGTAATCATGCAAACAAGAAGTCAGTTTGTTGAAGGATTTACAGCTAAAACAGGTTCAGAAGAAAACGCTGAAAAGGTATGGAAAATCATTGAGGACGCTAGTGCATATGGATTTAACTCTAGTCATAGCCTATCAGTAGCATATGATAGTTTATACGGTGCGTATCTGAAAGCTAATTATCCTGTTCAATACTATTCAGTTGCGTTAAATA
Source organism: Anaeroplasma sp. (assembly GCA_045124155.1). Taxonomy (GTDB): domain Bacteria; phylum Bacillota_I; class Bacilli_A; order Acholeplasmatales; family Anaeroplasmataceae; genus Anaeroplasma. The sequence goes on along the minus strand of JBGVLG010000126.1, from coordinate 2,634 downwards.
TCAATGAAGGTGATGAAAAAATTACACATGATTTAATTAGTGAGTTACCTTATTTTGGTATCGAATTATCTGATATTAAATTTGGATATTCTCAATCAAAATATTCATATGACTTAGAAAACAAAGTAATCTATAAAGGATTAAAAAGTATTAAGTTTATGAATGAAACGGTTGCGAATGAGTTATATAAATTAGCAAATTGTGAGCAACATAAGACATTAGAGAAAAATGGTGAAAGATTTGTCGATTTATTAGTTGATATTGTCGAAACAACATCTGTAAATTCACGTCAAATGAAGATTTTAATTCAATTAGGATTCTTTAGTGATTATGGTAAAGGTAAGTATTTAATGAATATCTATGACTTATTCAGCAAAAAATATAAAAAGACATTAAAGCTAGAAACAAAATCAAAACGTATTGATATTATCAAGGAAGAAATGTTAAAATTAGATGATAAAGAATTTACAATTAAAGAAATTGTAGAAGCTCAAAATGAATTCTTAGGTTATATTAGTTACAAAAATGAAAACATCAAACCATCTGTAGGAGTTGTAACAGGAATTGATGGTAATTATGCAACTAAATGGATTAACATTTACTATCTACGAACAGGTAAAAATATGACATATAAAATCAGTGGGAATATTCTACAGGAATTAGAAGTAACTACTAATGATATTATCAATGTCAAAGAAACTGAATTAAGACCAAAAACGTTTAAAACAGCGAATGGTTGGGAAAAAGATTATAATTCTATGCAAGAATTTATAACTAAAATTTCAAAAATTAAATAGAAAAATGGTTGACTTCAACCATTTTCTATTATATAATATTATACGTAAAGGAGATGATTGTATGGCTAACAAAGTCATAGGAATTAAAAATATAGAAATCAAAACAGCAACACCTTATCGTATTTTGAGAGCTATGACAAATTGCGAATGTACTTTATGTAGTGGGAAAATTAAGCCACAGCAATTAATTTTTGAAGATGTAGTATCTCATAGTTATGGCACTGAAAGTATATGTAGAAATTGCTTTAATGATTTATTTGACAATGAAGATTGGCTGAATGATTATACAGAATAAGGAGAGATGGATATGAAAAATAGTAAACCAAAATTAATTATCGTAGAAGGTGCGATTGGGAGTGGTAAAAGCTCATTAGCACATAACTTACGTGAAAATATGAAAAATACGACAATGCTTAGTCTTTCATCTATTGGGAATGATGACAAACATAATTCATATATGTACCATGCGAATATGTTGAATATGATTATGGATTCAAGGACGTTTAATTCAAACTTCATCTTATGTCGTTCATTTATCAGCAATGAGGTCTATAATCGTCTAGGTAAAAAAGATTATGATAATTCTGAAAACTTCCAATTATTAACATATAAATTAGAAGTGTTACAATATTATTATGATGTTAAGGTGATTATTTTAACTTCAAATCCAAGCGAATATGAAAGACGTTTAAGTAAACGTGACAAGTTTGAATATGTAAAACATACTGTAGATGAAGCATTAAAACAACAACGAACATATATGTTATTATCAGATGAATTGAGAAAAAAACATATTCCTGTAGAAGTAATTAACAATAGCGGTATTAGTAAAAAACAATTATGTGATTATGTTGTTAATAATTTATAATATAATAGAATGTATATTCTATTATATTATATAATATATAATATATGATAATAATAAGAAAGGAAATGATACAGTGCAAACGATTAAAATTGTAAAAAAAGATAACACAATCGAAGAATTTAAAAAAGACAAATTATTTAATGCTGTTAAGAAAAGCTCTGAACGAGTTTTAGTTGAATTTACAGAAGAACAGTTAAAAGAATTAGAAAATGGTGTAAAGGTAGTAATCGAAGAACGTTTTAATGGAATGATTCATGTTAAAGACTTACATAATGTGGTCGAAATTGTATTGGCAACTATTGATAAAGCTGTAGCTGACTCATATCGTAACTATCGTAACTACAAAACAGATTTCGTATCAATCCTAGATAATGTGTATCAGAAAGCACAATCAGTATTGTATATCGGAGATAAAGAAAATAGTAATGCTGATAGTTCATTAGTATCAACAAAGCGTAGTTTAATTACAGGTGTGTTAATGAAGGAATTATATCAAAAAACATTCTTAACAGACCGAGAAGTACGTGCTTGTAAAGATGGATTCATTTATGTACATGATATGCGTGACCGTTTATTAGCTATGAACTGTTGTTTAGCTGACGTTTCAAATATCATGAAAGGTGGATTTGAAATGGGTAATGTGTGGTACAATGAGCCAAAATCATTAGATACAGCTTGTGACGTATTAGGTGATATTATCATGTCAATGGCTTCACAGGAGTACGGTGGCTACACTGTCGGAGAGATTGATAGAGTATTAGCTCCATATTGTGAGAAATCATATAAAAAATATCGTAAAGAATACATTGAAATGTTACTTGAAAATGGTATTGAAATTGTATCAGAAGAACGAGTACATGAATATGCAATGAAAAAAGTACGCAGAGAATTAGAACAAGGTATTCAAGGTTTAGAAATTAAATTAAATACTGTAGCTTCTAGTCGTGGTGATTATATCTTTACTACATT
>JBGVLG010000125.1:0-2097 GCA_045124155.1 Anaeroplasma sp. | reverse complement strand
TCCAGAACCAGATGGTCCTAATAAAACTACCAATCCAGTATTAGGAAATGATAAATTAACTGAATCTAATGCTTTAACTTCATTTTCTTTCATCTTATATATTTTTGTTACATTATTAATTTCAATCAAAATATCACTTCCATTATAAATATTTAATTAATAATTTCTTTAGGACTTTTCTTCATATGTTTAATTAAAGGAAAACTACTTATAAGCAAAATAAGAATAACCATGAAAATTACCATAATAATAATTTGCCATTTTAAATATATAAGTTCAATATACCCAATACAAGCAATGTTAAGAAAGCTATTAGTAATATTACATCCAATGATAAACATAATTAATGCTAAGATAGCTGATATAACTGTAATAAATATAATTGGAGTAAAATACATTATAAATATTTCCTTTTTATTACAACCTTCTGCATATAGTATTCCAATTTCTTTTCTATTATCATTTATTCTATGAATTATCATATTTAATATAATACATATAGTTAAAATAAATAGAATAAATGTGCTAATTAAAAAGAAAACCATCATAGTAACAAATATATATTCAAAACTATAAGCGTAATAGTATTTTGCCTTTGAAAGTAAAATATCATTATTTCTTAATGTTTTAATAGTCTGGTTAATACTAATATTTTTAAAACTAATAATACTTACATATCTATTACAAATATCTATGTTATCATAACTAATATCCTTTTTATAAATATAAAAAGAATTATCTTTATCAAGACTAAACTCTTTAACTCCAACAATTTTCTTATCTTTCAATTCTATAATAGCATTAGTTTTTTTATTAGTAATGGTAATAGAAATCCTTTCTCCTATATGAGGAAATAGATTAACCATAGGCTTCTCATTCATAATTGCAGTTTCATAATCAATACTAAAAAAATCATTAAAAACAAAATCTAATCCAAATAACCGCTCATATAAATTTATACTAATAATAATTGAATCTTCATCATAGGGTATTTTCTTTGTATAAAGATCTTCCTTATCAAAACTACCATAATATCCATTATTTAAAAAAAATGACATATCATCAATATTAGTCTCAAAATAAACTGAATTATCATCGCCATCTAATAAAACAGTTTCAGTATCAATTTTATAACTATTATAATTATTTGAAAAATAATAATAGTCTTTTGAATAAGTCATATTATTAAATGTTTCCTTAAATCCATATATCACCTTATATTCTAAATTCGCTTTATGACATATTTCAGAGGCATAATAACCATGATAATTATATATTTCATCGCTTTTAATTTCGTTCCCATCATTATCATAAAACCTTTTATAATCAGTCTCAATAATTCCAGCTATTATATATTGTAATTTATCATTAAAATATACAGGCTGATTTTTAACATCCTCATATTTACTATACATAATATGATTATAATTGTATTCTTTATTTATAACTATATCTAGATAATAATCTGTAATATAACAGGCTCCTATAGTTAAAGGCTCTCTAAAATAATAACTAAAATTATTTAATATTTCCATATTATTATCATCAACAATATAGAATGCAGAATCCTGAATCTCATAGCCATCCATTCTATTTTCATTAGATACAATTGTTTCAACATCAAATAAAGGCAAATAACTTGTTATTGTTGCATTTAATCTATAATTAAAATTACGAGGCTGAAGTGAATTACCACTATCTTTTACAACATATTCAATATCGCTATTTCTGGATAATCTAGCATTAATTTCTTCAGAACTATATGTTAAACAAGCAGTCATTAAACACATTGAAAAAAAATTCAAAATCAATAATAATATAGAAATAATAGTCTTTAATTTTTTGGTTTTTATACTTCTTATACCATATTTTAGCATAGCATTTAAAGTGATTTTATTTTTTACTATAGCATTATTAGTACTAATATCTCTATCATTTTCTAATAATTTATCATTTTTAATACTACCATCTTTTATTGATATAATTCTTGAGGCATATTTATTTGCCATCTCTTCATTATGTGATACTACAATTACTAATTTTTCTTTAGATATTTTTTTTAATAATTCAAATATTTCTTCACTACATTTTGAATCT
>JBGVLG010000124.1:0-5530 GCA_045124155.1 Anaeroplasma sp. | reverse complement strand
AATATAAGAAATAATATATGAAAAATAATATTATAAAACATCTATCCTAGTCAAAAAAAAAATCCTAATGCCTAGGATTTTTCCTGTTATATATGGTAAATTAGGAAGTTACATACAATTTCCTAAGCGATAAAAAAAGAGCTATGAATTATATAATTCAATAGCTCAAGTATTTTATACCACTAATTCCTTTAATTTATTAGAAGCAATAACTCTATAAACAAATACACCAATTATTAACACTCCTATTACTGATAAAGAAGCATATGTCCAAACAGCATCATAGACAACCATAGCAATTGGAACAAACACAAGCGTTAAGAAGAAAACAATATATTTAACAACTAAAGCAGATGTCTTATTTTCATTATTAAATAATAAACAATATAATATCAATTCTAATAAATGAAATAATAAATATTGATATTCAAATCTTCCATTACTAATTGAAATAATTACACAAGACGCTACTGCTAATAAAAAAATTAATATATATTCAATAATTTCAAATTTATTAGGCTTATAAATACTAAATATTTCCTTCAATCCCTTATCCTTATAGCAAATAACACCAAGTATCGCTTTAAAAATAACTAAGCATTGGCAAAGAATAAAAACAATTAAAAAAATAATTGAATTCGCACTAGCTAACATCCAAACATATGGAATTAATGAAATTATTAATGCAATATCAGCATATACAGATTTATGTATTTTATTTCTTTTAAAACAATAATATATAAATACAATTACTTCAGAAAATAAAAATGCTGCAACAGTTAAACTAAATAATTCAAAATTAAATCCCGCTATACTCAATACAAGTGAGAAATATACTGCAAATATTGTTATTACTAATGTTAATAATATATGCAATATATAATGAACTAGCTTTAATTTTTTCATAAATACCTCCAAAAATATGTAATTATTTAATAAATATAGTATATAAGTTTTCCAAAATCAATACATTATTATAGATATTATAAGTCTTAATTCTTGGGGATATATAACATAATACTAGTATCATGCTCATCACAGTCTATATATATGAATTAGATGAAAAGCTCTGCTTGTATGACGAAGTATAGGATAACAAGTTAGTCTTTATATTACATATATAAATAATGATAAAACTATCTAATAATATCTATTGGTTTCTTTTTCAAATAAATTAAAAATGGAATTATACTTGATAATAATAGAATAATGTTCATTACAAATATTAATAGTAATGACTCCATATTAATAGAAAAATATTCTATGAAATCATATGGTCTAACAAGCATTGATTTGTTGATACCTATAATAATTAATTTAATTCCAGCAAATGTAATAATAGAAGATAATAACATTAATATAAACATTGGAATAAAAAACATTAAAAAGATCTCAAATTTAGAAAATCCTATTCCATAAAGTATACCAATTTCTCTTTTTTTATCATTTATTTTTGTATTTATTAAATTTATTATTGCAAAAATAGATATTAAAATTAATGGAATTGATAAGCAAACAAAGGTAATTCCAGTACTTTCATAATTAGATTCAGCTAAATATATTTTACTAGCAGCCTTACTATGTACCAACATATTATCAGTTCTTAAATTTTCAAGAACTTCTTTTTTATTATTAATATTTTTCCAATCTAATTCAATAGTTGTCTTTTTAAATAAAACCTCATTATTTGCATTAAATGTGTCTTTATTTCCTAAAAATGAATAATATTTTTTATCTGATTCTACGTTATATTTTGCATCAACACCTACCACTTTGACATTTTTATCAAGTATATAACCATTTGATTTAGTTTTAATCGAAATTGAAGAACCAATATAAGGAAGAATATTATCATTTGCTATACCTTGAATAGCATCATAAAATATGCGATCCCAATCAACACTAACATCAAATAGTACCTCATATAAATCTGATGAAATAACCACATCATTTTCATCAAGTTCAACAAGCTTATGAACAATATATGAATCAGGATTTGCTGAAACAGCAAAAGTACCATCAGATGTAAAAAACTCAATTTCTTTATCTATTATGAAATCTAAGTTTAGGCTGTCTAGACTACATTTTCTACTATTAGAAGATAATTCTATAATATCATCTTCACTAGAATTAAAGCTAAAGGAGTAAATAGGTATATCAATTCCATTGAATGTTTCTAAATCCATATAGCATATATTGAAGATATCATTAGTAAAACAATACCTATCATCTTCAAAATCAAATTTTTTATCATCATAATATTCTTTAGCTGGTGGGTTATTTGAATTTATATCATAATAATCTTTATAATTAGTTTTTATAATACCTGCAATTGAGAATAATTCTTGTCCATTATAGATTACTTTTTGATTAATAACTTCATCATAATTGCTATATTCTATTTTTTGATATTCATATTCTTTATTTACAACTCTATCTAAATAATAATCAGTAATATATGCTTTTCCTGTTGTCAAATCAATTTTTGAATAAAATGAATGATTATCTAATATAGAAAGGTTATAATCATTAATAATATATATTCCTCCTATATTTGATAAATATTTTTCAGTATAAATATTTTTTGAAACTATATTAGATATATCTTCAATCGAATTATTGTCATTTATATTTCCTATTCCATCTATAGGAGATGAATTTTTCATTAAATAAATACTATCATCAAAGATAGAATTTGCAATTATTGCTTCAGAATCATAAGTAAGGCATAAAACCATAAAGCATGATGAAATCAATGATAAAGTCACTAATATAAAAGAAATTATTGTTTTAATTTTACTGCTAAATAAATTAACCAATGAACACTTTAATATAGTGGATACTGTTGCATGATTTTTGGTTTCTGTATATACACATCCCTCTTCAAGCATAATATTATTTTCAACAATTTCACCATCAATAATTTTTATAATTGAATCAGAATATTTATATGCTAATTCTTCATTATGTGTGACAACAATAACAAGCTGCTGTTGAGATATTTCCTTTAATAATGCAAATATTTCATTGCTTGTTTTAGTATCCAAATTTCCTGTTGGTTCATCACATAATAAAACCTTTGAATTTTTAGCTAATGATCTTGCGATTGCAACACGTTGCTTTTGGCCACCAGATAGTTCGTTAACTTTTCTTTTTTCATATCCAGATAGACCAACTTCATTTAAAATACTTTTAACCTTTTCATTTCTTTTTTTTCCATCATTAGAAATAGAAAGTGCTATATTATGATAAACATCTAGTTCGGATAACAAATTATATTCTTGAAAAACAAAACCAACGATATTTTTTCGGTATTTTTCTAAAGAAATATCCTTTCCAACATGTTTTTGATTATAATATATTTCTCCACTTGTTGGAGTGTCTATTCCTCCTAATAAATTTAACAATGTAGATTTCCCACTACCTGATGGTCCTAAAATAAAAACAAGTCCCTTATTAGGAAAACTAATATTAACATTGTTTAGTGCCATAACATCAGAACTTGATTTAGTAATATAGGTTTTACATAAATCATTAATTCTTATCATAATTCCTCCAATATATATACATATAATATTTTCATTATAATTTATCTTATCTAATGATGTCAATAGGGCTTCTACTACAATACAGGTTAACAGGAATCAAACTACATAATAAAGTGATAAATGCTACTAAAATCATAATTAAAATCACACTATAATTAATATAAAATATTTCGATATAACCAAAACTTTCTCTATAAAAAAGACAATTGACCAAATAACATCCAAAATAAACTCCAAATAAAGTAAATACAAAAGAAATACAAATCATAAATAATATTAAAACACTATAAATAATATTAATCTCTTTTCTATTAATCCCTAATGAACATAAAATTCCTATTTCTTTTTTATTATCATTAATTATATTATTTATAAAGTTAATAATAACTATATTGACTATAAAAAGTAATATAATTGATGTGATAGCAAAAACTATAAAAAGAGTATTAAAATAAGGCTCTATGCTATATAAATACATGTAAATAGCCTTAGATAATATAATATTATTTTCTCTTACTTCATTTAAAACCTGAAGCTTATTAGAAATATTTTCCCAATTTAATGCGCTAACAAAATAACTAGATATATCTAAATTAGAATTATCTATTCCATCTTTTTTCAAATAAACTTCATAATCATAATCTATCCTATTTTTTGAGCATAATCCTACCCCAACAATTTTAAGATTATTAAGATTAATAATTTTATTTGAATTCTTATCAATAATTCTTATAGAAATAAAATCTCCAATATGGTCAAATACACCTTCATAAGGCTTTCCATTTCTAATTGCTTCATAATATTGATTATCAAAATTATTATAATCTAGTTCTAAATTATATAGCTGATTATATAAGTTAAAACTTATAATTATTTCATCTTTTTCAAGTTCTATTTTTTTAGTATAGTCATTTTCATTCAAGAAGGATCCATAATATCCATTATCTAAATAAAATTCATAACGTGTATTTGAATCAATAATATTCATATCTAATTTTGAAATTAATTTATTCTTATTGATTATATCATTATAATTCACTTGAATATCTTTATTTTCATTAGAGTAATTAAATATACTTCTACCCAAATCCATATTATTGAAAGTTTCTTCATAACCAAAAAGTATTTTATATTCATAATTTAATTTATGAGATATTTCATTAGCATAATCAGTTTCATAATTGCATATTACATCAGTTTTTATTGGATAACCATATTTATTATAAAAACGATGATAATCAGTTTCAATTATTCCAGCTATTATAAATTGCAATTTATTATTAAAATATACAGGCTGATTTTTAACATCCTCATATTTACTATACATAATATGATTATAATTGTATTCTTTATTTATAACTATATCTAGATAATAATCTGTAATATAACAAGATCCTATAGTTAAATCTTCTTTAAAATAAAAACTATAATTATCCAATATTTCTTTATTATTACTATCAACAATATAAAAAATAGAGTTTTGTATTTCATAACCATCCATTCTATTTTCATTTGAAATTATAGACTCAATATTAGGTAATTCCTTCTTCTTTAATGCATTTATTGAATTACTTCCAGAATTCATAACTAGATATTCAATAGTATTATTCTTTGACAACCAAGCATTTGTCTTTTCAGAGCTATAAGTTGAAAACATCACCATCATACATACTGAAAATAATGAAATAATCAATAATAATCTAGAAATAATAGTCTTGAATTTTTTTGCTTTTATACTTCTTATACCATATTTTAGCATAGCATTTAAAGTGATTTTATTTTTTACTATAGCATTATTATTACTAATATCGCTATCATGTTCTAATAATAATTTATCATTATTAATACTACCATCTTTTATTGATATAATTCTTGAGGCATATTTATTTGCCATCTCTTCATTATGTGATACTACAATTACTAATTTTTCTTTAGATATTTTTTTTAATAATTCAAATATTTCTTCACTACATTTTGAATCT
>JBGVLG010000123.1:0-1900 GCA_045124155.1 Anaeroplasma sp. | reverse complement strand
TGAAGTGGTACCAGTTTAGTAGACAAAAAGAAAAAAATACCTACTAATCTATATTTATAAGAAATAAAATATGGTTACTAACAATATGACGTTGGTAACCATTTTTATATGAAAGGATCTTATTAATATGAAACATGCTAGTACCATTAAAAACTTTAAAAGCTATTGTAACAGTAATTGTTGTCCTAAATACATATCTAAATATGTTGACGGATTATCGGATGATGAATTTATCTTATTCTATAATGAAGTCAAGCTTGCAGCTTCATATTTAATTGATGAGGATTATTTATTCTATAAGATGTTTTGGATTATGAAATATCCATGGAATAATCTATCTGAAGAATTATTTCTTCAATTATTCTTTAATATTGAGGGATATGATTTATCCAAAATTATAACTGAATCTAAGTATGATGAATTATCGAATAAATTTATTTCTTCTTTGGAAGGTGTTTTAATTCAAGAGGATACTGACCAGTCATCGTATAATGATAATACTCTACCGGTGTAAGATAAGCTAAATCCCATTGATATCTTTCATTATTATAATAATCAATATATTCAACTATTTTTAGCTTAACTTCATCAAATTCTTTGCACATTGAAATATCTATCTCATCCTTCATATGTCCAAAGAATGATTCTTGTGGGGCATTATCCCAACAATTTGCTTTTCTTGACATTGATTGTCTCAACTCATAATTATGTAATAATGCTTTAAATGAATATGCCTTATAATGAATGCCTTGGTCACTATGTACTAAGGCATTTTGTTGTATTTCATGCTTATGTAATTTCATACACATATTTACAGTATCTAATACGAAATCCTCTTCCATAGAAGAACTAACGGCATAACCTAATATCTCATTTGTATATGCGTCTTTCATTACAGATACATAACATTTTTGACAATTACCATAAAATATGTATGTAATATCAGTTAAAATAACATATCTAGGACCTTTTCCTTTAAAATCACGTTTTAATAGATTTGGGGCTACACTACTTTCTTCAAGTGCTTTAGCCATTTGCGTATAAGGATTAGCCTTTCGAATTGGGCAAAATAAATTATATTTCTTCATTAATCTACGTATTTTGTTACGACTCATAGGATGCCCATTTCTAAGTAATCTCATAAAGATACTACGACTACCTTTTTTGAAGCTTCTATAATTATACGCTTCAAGAATTAGTTCAAAATCTGCTCTATCCTGCAGTTCCTTGTTATTAGGTGATGATATCCTATTTAAATATTTATAAAAGCCAGATCTTGATACTTGTGCCCATTCACATAATCTTTCAATGGACATCATATTATCATCCTGGCTTATTGCTTTTTCTATAGCTTTATATCTATCTATTGCCTTGACTTGTTGAATTTCGCTTGTCTCACTAAAAATTCCATTTTTTTTAGAAATTCAAGTTCTTGCCTTAATTTTTTATTTTCATTTTCAAGTTTGGCAATTTTCTCTTCATCGGATAATTCACGTTCTAACAGTCTTCCCGAATTTTCACTGCGCATATCTTTCAGTCCATCAATTCTCTTTTCCATTGCCCTAAATCTTTCAGAAGCTTGCTTAATTCTTTGATGCCCTAACATTTTTGGATCAAATCCAGCAATAATAAAAATCTCAGTTGGTTTCTTTGAAAGATTGTACATATTCACGAAAAACTCTCTAAATTCTTCAGTATAAGTAATTGATTTAGAAGAGACCTTCTTAACAAATGGATTTTTTCTTAGAAGATCTTGCTCTTGCTCAGTAAATAATTTATTTGACATTTTAAGCACCACCTACAGTACTATAATATCATAAAAATCCCACATTAGATTTCTCCAACGTGGGATTATGTGGGCTCTTTTTCTAAACTGTCCACTTTTTTAGAGCCAGTTCAA
>JBGVLG010000122.1:0-3131 GCA_045124155.1 Anaeroplasma sp. | reverse complement strand
ATAACTTGTAATTTAGCGAATAGTAACTTAATTTTCTTTTTTATTAAACATATGGCGTACTTTATCTATTCGATTATTTGGTCTACGTGATTGAATAACTGGTTCACAAGTAGCAATTTGATAATCTTTTAATTCTGTCAAAAAAACTGCTTGCCCATTTGTATATAGAGTTAAAGTATTACGATATTCATTAATACAACGTACAGGAATATGTCCTGTAAAAATAATTTCATCATTTTTTGATTGACTAGTTTCAATTATTGCACAATGTTTTTGTGCATCATTATATGCACGAGAAAAGTATTCCTGTGGTGTAAAAAGTATAAACGAAAGATATGGCTCTAATAATTGCGTTCCCGCTTTTTTCAATGTTTGTTCAAGTACAATTGGGGCAAGAAAGCGAAAATCCGAGGGAGTACTAACAGGGCTATAATAAACACCATATTCAAAACATATTTTACAATCTGTCACTTTCCAACCATACAATCCTTGCTCCAGTCCATAATTAATACCTTCTCTTACTGCATTTTGGAAACTTTGATTTAAATAACCGAGTGAAACTTTGCTTTCGTACTGTATTCCACTGCCAATTGGAAGTGGAGTTATTGATAATCCAATTGATGCCCAAAATGGATTTGGTGGTACTTCAATATGAATAGTATAATCTGCCTTTTGTAATGGCTTTTCCAAATAAATTACGGTTGGATCTTCGATTCTTATGTTTATGTGATATTTTTCAATCAACAGAGAACAGATAACTTCTAACTGCACTGTTCCTAAAAAAGAAATGACGATTTCATGTGTTATCGTATCAACACAATAACGTAAAAGAGGATCAGTATCTGCAATTTCTGTAAGAGCATCCAATAATTTTTCTCTCTCTTCTATTTTTATCGGTTCAATTCTTGTTCGTAGTATTGGTACAGTCTTGTCATTCCATACATTGCATGGCAAAATCTTTTCATTTCCTATAATATCGTTCAATCTTAATGTATTGTTAGGTATAATAAAAATATCTCCAGAACAAACTATTTTTGTCTGTATCATTTCCCCATTTGAAGGAATATATATTTCTGTAAGTTTCACTTTCTTTTTTTCTGGCAATATAATTGTATCTCGTAAGTGTAATGTTCCACTGTAAAGACGCAAATAAACTAATCTTTGCTTATGGTCTGTATATTCAATTTTAAAAACTCTTCCACATAGTTCTGAATCATTCTCATTCATTTCAGAACAAAAAAGATTTGAAATAGCTTCGATAAGTTGTTGAGTCCCTATATTATTTCTAGCACTTCCATGGTATATAGGAAACAACGAACCTTTTTTAACACACCTAGATTCTTCATACGTTAATTCTTGTATAGTCAATTTTTCTCCTACAATATATTTTTCTAAAAGTTTATCATTTTTGGAAATTACAGGATCCCAATCATCTAAATCAATAATATTTTTAATTGATATTTCTGGAGTTAATGTTACATTTTGCATAACAATAATATCATTTGAAAGTTTTTCTTTGATATTTTGATAAATATTATTTAAGTTAATTCCATACTGATCTATTTTATTTATAAAAATAATTGTTGGTATATTCATTTTTTGAAGTGCATGGAATAGTATTCGGGTTTGTGCTTGTACACCATCTTTAGCAGAAATTACTAAAATAGCTCCATCAAGAACAGATAAGGAACGATACACTTCTGTTATAAAATCTGTATGTCCAGGAGTATCTACAATATTGATTTTGTAGTCATTCCAATTAAAAGAAGTAACTGCTGCCTGAATTGTGATTCCACGCTGACGTTCTAAAAACATAGTATCTGTCCTTGTTGTTCCCTTATCTACACTGCCTAATTCTAAAATCGCTCCACTTGTATAAAGCAGACTTTCCGTTAAAGTTGTCTTTCCTGCATCTACATGAGCAAGAATACCAATGTTGATTATTTTCATTGAATTTCCCTCCCTACAAATTTATCTTTTAACTTAAAATCAATATTTACTAATTTTGTTCTTTTAAACTATTCTCAAAATCAATTATCCACTTTTCTAATGTTTCTACTAATGCTAATTGTTGTTTGAACATTTGTTTTCCAACATTAGGAATATGTTGTCTATGAGATTGTCTTTCATTTAGTAATTCTTTTAATTCTAATATCTTTGATTTTATATTAGAAACAAGAATCTTTTTTTGTTCATCATCTACTAAATCTAAATTCGTAATAATAATATTAAAATCCAAATATAGACTAACATCATAATTTGAAATATCATTCATAAGTCTATTAAAATAATCATTACCTTTGTCAGTAATAGTATATACTGCTTTATCTGGCATATTTCCCTCTTTCTCTTTATGGCTAACAATATATTCTTTTGATTCTAATTGTAATACTTTCTTATAAATAGACTGTTCACTAATTTTTACCCATCTTGGTATATTACGATATTCTATATTTTTTTTAATATCATAAGCACTTTGTGATTTTTGTTTAATAAGTCCTAATAATACCAAATCTATATTTGACATAATCTCTACTCCTTACTTAATATAATCTGTAACGCCAAGTCTATTTCCAAATGGATCTTCAAACTCGACTGCATTACCAGTTCCAATTTTAAAAGGCTCACTCAAAAATTTTATACCATTATTCAACATTTCTTTATAGAAGATTGCAACATCTTCTACTTCAAACCATATTGTAGGCTTTAAATTCTCAAATTTATTTTTGTCTTTTAAAATTATTGCAGGTTCTTCATTTCCAATATTATAAGCAACCATTCCCTTATTAGAGAAATCAAATTTCTTTTTAACCCCAATATTTCCTCATAATATCTTTTTGCTTCTTCCATATTATCTACAGGAAGAAAATAGTTGTCATAATTTTTCATATATTTAAGCCCTTCTTTCTACTACAAACTATACTACTATATTTTATAGTAGTTATAATTAAATGTCAATAAATAATAAAAAAATAATTGCATTTAATTCGTTTATAATTCTTATAAAAAATAGATTAGTTGCACTGAACTAATCTATTTGTATAACTGCTTGTCGTACAAAAAAGACTGTCATTACTGACAATCTTTTCGGTAAATTACTATAAATCAATAACTATAAAATTGTAATTTCT
>JBGVLG010000121.1:0-26384 GCA_045124155.1 Anaeroplasma sp. | reverse complement strand
TATTTTATGAACATTATACCATAAAAGGAGTATCCTTGAACAATTTGATTTAAATATATTCAAATTATTTTAGGCTACTCCCTATTTTATTTTGATTATTTATATTAATATAATTAGTAAATAAAATGCTGATTAACAATATTAGATTTAGATGGTTATTAAGAAATGAAGATTCATTTCCATGTCATATGACTATTTGTAATTTTCAGAATAATTATTTAAAAGAGAATATTGAAGATATCTTTTATGAAATTAATAGTTATATATTTGAAAAAGAAAAAGTGGATTTAGAACATATTTATATTGATGGAACTAAAATGGAAGCTAATGCTAACAAATATTCTTGGGTATGGAAAAATGCTTGTTTAACATCAAGATTAAAATTATATACTAAAATAACTACACTATTAGAAAAGATTAATGATGAATTATTATTCTATGAATGTTATAGATATGATTTTAGAGAGGAATATTCTGTTGATTATTTAGAATCAATCATTATTAATTTTAAGAAAAGATTTAAAATTGATGAATCTACTTTTAAATCAGGAAAAGGCCATAAAAAGACTAATTATCAAAGATATTATCAATTATTAATTGAATATTTAGATAAATTAAAAGAATATGCTATTAAAATAGAAACATGTGGTGATAAAAGAAACAGTTACTCTAAAACTGATAAAGATGCTACTTTTATGAGAATTAAAAAGGATTATATGGGTAATGATCAATTACTACCTGCATATAATTTACAATTTGGAATATGTGATGAATATATAGCGGTAGCTGATATTAATCAGTATGCCTCAGATATGGATTGTTTTATTCCTTTAATGATGAAATATTATAAACAATACAAATGTTTCCCTAAATATCCTGTTGCTGATGCTGGATATGGTTCTTTAAATAATTATATTTTTTGTAAAGAACATAATATGGGATTATTTATGAAATTTGGGTCTTACAAAAAAGAAACTACTGATATGAAATACCCTAATGATCCCTTTAGACCTGTTAATTTTAAACATGACAATGATGGAAATTTAATATGTCCTAATGGTAAAAAATTTATTTTTAAACTTAAAAGGGCAGTTAAAGGAAATAAATATGGTCGCGAGGAAGAAATTTACGAATGCGAAGATTGTTCTAATTGTCCTTTTAGAAATAAATGCTTTAATGGTAAAACTCCTAATAGAAAAATAAACATAAATCAAGAATTAACTGATTATCATAATGAAGTAATTAAGAACCTAGAATCAATTCAGGGTGCCTTACTTAGAATGAATAGATCTATTCAAGCTGAAGGTACATTTGGCATTCTTAAAGAAGATAGAAAATATAAAAGGATAGTAAGAAGAGGGTTAAAATCAGTAAACTTAGAAATTTTTATGATTTCTTGTGGATATAATTTAATGAAATATCATATGAAAAAGAATAGAACAGATTTGTGTTGTTAATAAAATAAGCTAAAAAAATTTTGAAAACTGCGGTTTTCCTTTTAAGTATGCCCAAAAATGGGCATTTTTTATTATTTAAGTCTTTGGGTAAAAAGAAAAGAGCTGTAAGCTCTAAATCTCATTGCTGAAATTTATTTTTTTACAGCTCCTATTTCTTTTGAAAATATATATAATAAAAAAAATATGCAAAATGCATATTTTAAATCATAAGTGGGGCGCATAACAGGGATCGAACCTGCGCGTGTCGGAGCCACAATCCGATGTGTTAACCACTTCACCATATGCGCCATATATATGCTCATTTGAGCGTGCATTTAATATTATACATAAAAAAAATAATTTGTAAAGTAAAACCATTGAAAAAAAACTAAAAAATGATAAAATACTCTTGATTATTTATGAAAGGAATTAGATTTAATGATTAAAACAATATTAAAAGTTGTCTATGTTACAATAGCTGCTGTATTATGCTTTATTTTATATATTGGATTTTACAACACATTTACATCTGATTATGTGATTGAATTTGCTTCAACTGCTGTAAAAGAAAAGGACTATGAAACTATCGCAAAGGTTTTTAATGTTACTTTTGATTTAAATTCAATTGTAGAAGAACAACCTACAGATAAAGTTCATATTGAGGTTTTACCTTCTATTTCTAGAATGGATGTTAATACATATAAAGAAGAAGTAGATAGTGATGGAAATAAAAAATATACTGCTACAGCAAATTATTTATTTGAATACAACTATTCATTTTATTTATATGAACCAAAATTTTCTACAACCAATCAAGTAGATGGAAATATTATTTCAAATAAAACTGGTCTTAAATTTTATAATGAAAATAATGAGTCATTTACTTATTATTTTAGAAATACTGAAAAAATTCATGAAGAAGGATTTTATGAAGCTTATCCAAAAACATTATCAGATGCTTTACTAAAATCAAATAGAGAACAACTATACACAAATGAATTAATTGGTGTTTCATTTGTTACTATTAATGAATCTGTTATTAAATATATTGAAAGTGATTATTTAAACAATCAAAAAATTTCTAAATATACAGTTGTTGATAGTAATGGTAATGAAGTGTTTGAACCTACTACAATCACCTTAGATTTTACACAAGCATTTTTTAATGAACCAGAAATAGTTGAATTTAAAACAAAATATAATGCTGTAATTGAAGCTCAAAAGGAATCAACTGATGCTGC
The DNA here is from genome assembly GCA_045124155.1 of Anaeroplasma sp. Taxonomy (GTDB): domain Bacteria; phylum Bacillota_I; class Bacilli_A; order Acholeplasmatales; family Anaeroplasmataceae; genus Anaeroplasma. Next base: position 23,707 of record JBGVLG010000121.1, on the reverse strand, counting down.
TAATCAAAAATATGCTGAATTTGAAAAGTGGTATTACGGCGAAAACCAAGATGGTGTATTCTATACTTTTTATGAAACTGAGGCTCATCCTACATATATGCATCAATTTGATGAAAGTGTTTTGAAACCTGCATCTATCATTTGGAAAACTATTGGTATTTTAGCATTATTCTTACTTGCTGCTGTTATTCTTTATATTTTATTATTCCACTTTAGATTTATAAAAAGAATTGTTACAAGAGGAAGATCTGAGGGTAATTATGCTGCTAAAGATACAAAGAATAATAGTAAGTATCAAGCAAAACCAGAGGCAATTAAAAATACTTCTAAAAAGGAAGAAGTTAAAACTAAAGAGAATATTATTGATGCTACTATAATAGAGGAAAAAACAGAAAATAAGGATAATGAATAAATAAAAGGCACTAATTGTGCCTTTTAATAATGTTTACTTGCGATACTTTTGATTAGACCTATTCCTTTTTCTATATCTTCATATTTAATACTTGTATATCCTAAAATATATTTATTTGATGAATTATGATATTTATCATAATTAGATAATGGAATTAGCTTTATTTTATTTATTCTTAATTTTTCAATAAAATCCACTTCATTATTGACATTTAATTCAATAATTATTGATAAATAGTTTTTCTTTTCATCATGTTTTATATTATATTTATTAAGAAGCTCAATTATGTAGCTTCTTTTTTTTATATAATCTCTTTTTTTTCTATTTAAGTGAGAAGCATAATAGCCCTCATCAATGAATTTAGCTAAAGATAATTGATTTAAAGTAGGTACGTTATTAGAATAACCTTGATACCTATTAATATATTTTTCTATTAAATATTTAGGTAATATTGTATATGCTATTCTTAAACCTGGAAAAAGAGTAGTAGAAAAGGTTGAAAAGAAAATAACATTATTAGGAGCTAGGTTAATTATTGATGTAGTAGGATTAGAATTGATTCTAAATTCAGCATCAAAATCATCTTCTATAATTATACTATTTGTTTTAATTAAATAGCTTGCAAGAGCCTTTTTTCTTGATATGCTCATTTTTATTCCCGTAGGGAATTGATTAAAAGGAGTAGTATATAAAATAGTTCTATATACAGGTATCGTTACACCTTCATCATCTACTTCTTGATAATTAAGCTTATAACTCAATCTGTTATTAAGTAACTCAAGCTTGTGATATCCTGGATTTTCTAATGTAATATTATCAATTTCACATAATGGTAAAATATCTTCAAGCATTTCCATACCAGAACCTATTATTATTTGACCTTCAGATATATTAATATTTCTATTTGTTTCTAAATGTTTTTTTATGGCTCTTCTTAATGTAATATCTCCTAAAATATTAGTTTTATTTAAATATTTTTCTTCAATTAATATTTCTTTCATTATTTTATAATAATTTTTAGAATTAAAATTACTTACATTTTCAGTTGAAAAATCATATATTATTTCATTTTTGTTTTCTATTTGAATTTTATTATTTTTATTGGCTATTGTAATAATTGGTTGATTAGTTACATAATAACCACTTTTTTCCTTTGAATAAATATATCCTTCATCTAATAATAACAAGTAAGCATTAATTACAGTATTTAAGCTTACATTTAAATCTAAGGCTAAGGCTCTTTTAGAAGGAAGCTTTTCATTAGCTTTAAGCTTATTAGAATTAATCATTTCTTTAATATTATCAAATATTTGAAGATATTTTGGTTTTTTATCATTTAAAATTATATCCATGGTACTATTCCTCATTTCGATATTTGTCATCAATATGATACCAGATTTATTATAATTCATAACAGAAGCTTCTACAAGAAATATTATTTTTCTTATTTATTTAATTATAATAAAATGGTAAAATAGTATTAGTTATTTTGAGGATTGGTGAGTTTTATGAATCGAGTTGCAGCTTGTATTAAATTAGTACAAATATTAAGTGCTAGTAATGATTATATCAGTACAAAGGAATTAGCAGAGATATTAGATACTAATGCTAGGAATATTAGAGAATATATAAAGGAATTAGAGGTTGCTGGATATGTAATTCAATCGTCATTAGGTATTTATGGTGGTTATAAGCTAGATAAATCTTTTATTTTACCTAATGTTAAGCTTGAAGATGAAGAACTAGATTCATTATATAAGGCTAGTGCTTTTTTAGCTGATTCTAATGAATTTATGGAATATGAGAAATACCAAGCCTCTATTGGTAAAATACTTGCTGCGATTAATAGTAAAAAAATAGTTACTCCAATCACAATGATAGATAGATTTCCATTAGCTATGGATAAAAATAAGCTTCAGGAAAGATATAATACTATTGAAGAATGTATATCCTCTCAAATTAAGCTTGAAATAAATTATACCTCTCAGGGTGGTAAATCAAAGCTTCATATAATTCATCCCTATAAACAATTTTTATATAATGGATCATGGTTTGTTTTAGCATTCAATGAAACAATTAATGATTTTGGTTATTTTAAATTAAATCGTATAGATAGTTTTTATAAAACTAGAAATCATTTTACATTAATTAAAAGTTTTGATGAGGCAAATTATTTAGATGGCTTTGGAATGAAGCAAAATGGAGAATATTATCATATTGAGTTAGAACTTGAAAATCTAAATACAGCAATAAAAGAAAGAATATATGGTAAGAATCAAGAAATTGAGGTAATAGATAATAATCATATTAAATTTAGCTGTGATATGCAAAATAAAAGCTTAATTTTATCATTTGTTTTATCATTAGGAAATAAATGTAAGGTTATTTCTCCAGAATGGTTAATTGATGATGTTAAGAATAGTTTATGGAGTATGATGGAGAAATATGAGTAGGATAAAATATATATTTTTTGATTTTAATGGAACTTTAATAGATGATGTTAAGCTATGCTTGGATTTATTAAATGAAATGTTAAGAAATCAACACAAGAAAGAATTAAGTATTTTAGAATATAAGAATATCTTTTGTTTTCCAATAGAAGAATATTATAAAAAAGCTGGAATAGATTTTTCTTTAGAATCTTTTGAATCACTTTCTATTAAATTTATTAATAAATATCAACCTATGAGTATGGAATGTGGATTATTTCCTAATACAATAGATACATTAAATCAATTAAAGAAATTAGGATATAAATTAATAATATTATCAGCTAGTGAAAAGAATAATTTATTAGAGCAATGTAAACATTATAAACTCACTGAAATATTTGATGATATTTTAGGAATTGATAATATTCACGCGAGAAGTAAAGTAAATATTGCTATAAATTATTGTAAAAATAATAATATAAATGGAGATGAAATATTATTTATTGGAGATACTCTTCATGATTATGAGGTTTCAAAAGAATTAGAATGTCATTCATATTTAGTTTCTTGTGGTCATCAATCTAAAGAGGTTTTAAGTAAGGCAAATACATTAATATTAGATAATATTAATGAGCTTTTGGAGGTATTAAATGGAAATAATTAAAGAGGATTTTAGTGATTTTTCTTTATCTGAATATCCTTATGATAGAGGACATACTGCTTTAGGAGAATATCATCATATTGGTGCGCCAGGTTATTATGGTAATTGGTATGATCCTATTTCTTTACATCAATGGAGAAGTCTTGATGGTAGTTGGATGGTTACTGAAGAGAATGGTATTCATTATATGGAACAAAATAGAGGTAATAATTCTAGTGGAGCATTTCAAAATGTATATTGTGTATTAGCGCATAAGGAATTATTATTTAGTGAATATACATTATCCTTTAATATTAGATTATTTGAGGTTGATAATTATTGTGGTATGGCATTTGGCTATATTACTTCTAGATGCTATTACTCTGTGGCTATTAATGGAGAGGATATTGCATTATATTATCGTAATGAAGAGGATTTTAATTTCATTAGTAGAGTCAAAATAGAATTTGATGACTTTAAGGAATATAATATAAAAATATCTTTAGATAATGGTGTTTCTGTATATTTAGATGATAAGCTTGTTATTAGTGAAAATATAAATATTACATTTCCTTCTAAAATTGCATTAATTGGTAAAAGTGCTTGTAGATTTTCTAATATTTTGGTTAATATGAATGATATCAATTATGAAAAGCATTTAATTAATAAAGAAAAATATTTGAAAAAATTAGAGGAAAAAAGAAAAAAATATCCTAAATTAAAATGTATAAAAAAGATTAATTTAGGTAATTTTGGAAGCGGAAGACAATTAAGAATGGCAAGAGTAGATAATAAGGTAATATTTATTTTAGCTCAGCATCAAAAAAGAATGATAAGAGATTCATTTGCTCATTTATCTTCTATGACTGCCTTTGATATTGATGGAAATGTTTTATGGAGAATTGGAGAGGCTAATCCTATTTTCGATAATACCTTTATTTCTTGTGATTTACCATTTCAAATTGCAGATATTAATAATGATGGTAAATTAGAAGTGATTTATGCTAGGAATTTTATGGTTCATATTATTGATTTATTAACTGGAAAAGAATTAAAATCAATGAAAACTCCAGTAATAAAGGGTGATCCTTTAGTAAAAAATGAACCATTTTATAGACTTAATGTTGATGCGATTAGAGTAGCTGATTTTGAGGGTTTAGGCTATAAGGGTGATTTCATTATTAAGGATAGATATCAAAATGTATTGGCATATGATAAGAATATGGAGCTTTTATGGAGATATCATCATAAGAATACAGGACATTTTCCTTATATTTGTGATTTTAATAATGATGGACATGATGAGATGTTTGTTGGTTATGATATGGTAAACCATAAGGGAGAAATTGTATTTTCATTACCGATGAATAGTGATCATACTGATGAAATTATTTATGCCCCACTTGATGGTAAAAATGATTATAAGCTTGTTTTAGCATCGGGTAATGAGGGTGTAAACATTATAAATTTAGATGGTAGTATTTATAAGCATTATGAAATTGGACATGCTCAAAGAATAAGTGTAGCTAAATATGATAATAATATGGAAGGACTACAAATCTGTGCTACTGCATTTTGGGGTTCTGATGGAATTGTATGTAGCTATGATAAGGATTTAAATCTTAAGCATCAAATAGAAGTAGAAACTAAGGGTACTATAGTTTCTCCAGTTTGTTATGATGGAATTAATAATCTTATTTTATTACATACTGGAACAGATGGAGGTTTAGTAGATTTCGAATTAGATAGAGTGGTATTATTTCCAAATGATTCGCATCCTACATTATCAACTGAAGTATTTGATATTGATGGGGATGGAATTGATGAGATTATTACTTGGGATTTAAATGAAATGTGGATTTATAAGGCTGAAAGCTTTATTGAACCTAAAAAATCAAAAAAATATCCTCATGATAGTTTTTCAAATTATAGAGGAGAATTTATTATTCCTGAGGAATAAAAAGATAGTATTTTTTGTAATGAAAGAAATATACTTGAAAATTCGTTTTTAATCGTATATAATTAAATAGATTTTTTTGGAGGTTTTAATGTGAAAAAGTTTACTAGAAATATAGCATTATTTGTAGCTTTATTAACTGCAGCTTTAGCATTGGTCAGCTGTGGAGGCTATGACTTTTATCAAGACTGGGTTGAGGTAGGAGCTACAATTGATACAGATAATGTATTTAAAGCATTAACTCTTGATGAGGTTAAAGAAAAAAGAGATAATAATGAAACATTCGCTTTAATTGTTGCATCATCTACAGATTCTAATGCGGTTAGCGCAATAACAAAAATTCAAGAACAAGCTGATTATGTTGGCTTTGATGAAAAAGTATTCTTTATTAGCTCAAAGGATGTTTATAATGCAAGTAGAGATACACAAAAGGAATTTAGAGATAAGGTTGGAATTTCTGATTTTAGATCTCAATCGAGCTCTAATCCATTATTTGTATTAATTGCATTTAAAAATGGTTCAATTATTGGAGATACTTCTAAGTCTAATTATTCTGGATTTGATGGTTTCTTAAGTATGGAAGAAGATTCTAAAGAAATCAATTATGAATTATTAGCTCATTATTTATTTACTTTTGATAATCTATATAATTAATTATTAATCCATAGGAAACTATGGATTTTTAATTATTATGCGAGGTATATATGATAAAAAATAAAATAGAATTTAATTTTCATATTAATTTTTCAAAATTATTAGATAATACTAATTATTTATTTGGTTCAATATATTCTAAAAATAAACAAAATGATACATATGTATTATTTGAAGAAGAAAAATATATTTTTAAATTTAATAATAATTTTGAGATAATTAATAATTATTATGTTTCTAATAATGTATGGACTAATTTAATATATTATAATGATAATAACTTTATTTTTAAAAACCAAGATAATGAAAATATTAATTATTTTAATCTAAATAATAAAATAATTAATATACCATTATTGTCTAAAATGAAGAATTATTTAATTTATAATGATAAGCTATTTATATTTAATATAAAGAATTTAGTTTAATATAAAGAATTTAGATAATAATTATTATATATATGATAATTCTTTAAATGAATTGAATGAAGTAATAAATAAAAATGAAATATTAAATCATTATAAATATAATTCTTTAATTAATGATAATATAAAATCTAAACTAGATAATGAATTTATAATAAATTATTTTCAATTTAATGATAGTATTATTGCATTTACAAGTAATTATATTAATGAATTAAATACAGAATCTAAAACTTATATATTAAAGTTAGATAATAATTTTAATATTTTAGTTAAAAAAGAATTTTGTGTTAAAGGAAATTTTTATAATGCTTATTTTTATAATAACTATTATTATATTTCATATATGCTTCCAAAGAATAGAATTGTTATTTTAAAATATGATTCAAATATAGAATTAATTGAAGAAGAAAAAATATCTTCTTATAGAAGTGAATTTATTACTATAAATAATAGGCTATGTCTTATTGTGGATGAGCCTAAAAGATATGATATAGATATGAAGAAATATAAGAATCAAGAATTAATAGGTAATTCAACATTATTTATTTTAGAATAATTTATATAAATTGAAAAAAGCTTAGCAAGGCTAAGCTTTAGACATTGGAAGCCTATAAATGGCATAAAGTATAAGAAAAAGTACTAATATAATCATTAAAGATTCCAATGTATCACCGCTATTAGTATATGCATTATTTGATAAAAGTATCCATATATTGATATGGTGATTAAATTGAAATTAGTTTCATATACAAAGATTAAAGAAAATCTAAAGGAAATTGTGAATAATAATGGCATTGTTTTTGTAGTAAAGGATGATGCTTATAATTTTAATATATCTAAAATTGTACCACTCGCTATTGATGTAGGAATTAAAGAGTTTGCTGTAATTGATATTAATGATGCAATAAAAATTAGAAATATTGATAATAATATTGATATTTTATTATTAGCTAATGGTAGAAATAATATTAATATAATAAAAAAATATAATCTAATTCCTACAATAGAAAATATTGAAGAATATAATTATTATTCTAATCATGATATTAAAATGGCATTAAAGATTGATGTAGGTATGCATAGGTTTGGATTTAATAGATTATTTAATAAATATTTATTTGATGAAAATATTATAGAAATATATTTTCATTTACCATATTATGATAAGAGCTATAATTCGTTAATAAATGATTATATAGGAATATTAAATTCTTATAATAAAAAATATCATTTTGGAGGAAGTATTTTATATCATAAGAATTATCCTTTGAGATTTGGTATTATTGCATATGAGAATTCTATTAAGTATTATGGAAGAATATTAAAAGTTTCTACTTTAAAGGCTAAAGGTTCTTTAGGCTATAATGCTTCTTATAAGTCTATTAAAGATATGAAATATGCAGTAATTGATGTAGGATATTATAATGGATTACCTAGAAATTTTAAATATAGGGTATTTTATAATGGTAAGTATTATAATTCATTGGGTATTTTATGTATGAATCATATGTTTATTGAAGCCGATGATAATTTTATTATTAATGATTATGTAGAGATAATTGGAGATAATTGTAATATATTAGATATAGTTAATGATAATAATTATAGTTTATATGAGCTTCTCTTAAATCTGAAATAATGCTTGTTTATAGTAATAAAACATAATATAATAGTATAAATTAGTATTTTGGAGGTTAGTATTATGTTTCATAGCACTAGAGGAAATAAATTAGTATCATCACCTGAGGCAATTTTAAATGGATTAGCTTCTGATGGTGGTTTATATGTTATAGATAATATTCCTAAAATAGATTATCATGATTTATTAGATGATTCTTATTCATTAATGGCAGCAAAAATATTAAATAAGATATTTCCTGAATTTAGTATTGATGAACTCTTAATTGAAATAGAAGATGCCTATAGTTCATTTGATATTGAAAATGTAGTTAATTTAAAGGAATGTGATAATTCTTATTTTTTAGAGCTATTTCATGGACCTACCTTAGCATTTAAGGATTTAGCTTTAGTAGTACTTCCTAGATTAATGAAGTTATCTAAAAAAAAGCTTGGCTATGATAAAAATATAACTATTTTAACTGCTACTTCTGGAGATACAGGAGGAGCTGCATTAAATGGTTTTAAAAATGTAGAAGGCATTTCTATTGCAGTATTATATCCTAATGGGGGAGTATCTCCTGTTCAGGAAGCTCAGATGTGTTCATTTAGAGCTGAAAATGCAGTTATGTATGCGGTTGAGGGTAATTTTGATGATTGTCAGTCTATAGTAAAAAAATTCTTTTTAGAACATAAAGATTTAAATTTATCTAGTGCTAATTCAATAAATATTGCAAGACTTGCACCACAAATTGTATATTATTTTTATTCTTATATTAATTTATTAAAAGAAAATAAAATAAAAGAAAATGAAAAAATTAATTTTGTAGTACCTACAGGTAATTTTGGTAATATCTTTGCAGGATTTTATGCTAAAATGATGGGATTACCTATTAATAATCTTATTTGTGCATCAAATAAGAATAATGTATTAACTGAATATTTTAATACTAATAAATATAATAAAAATAGAGATTTTTATAAGACTAATTCTCCATCAATGGATATAATTATTTCTTCTAATTTTGAAAGATTTATTTATTATGGATTAAATGAAAATACCTCCTTAGTTAAAAATAAAATGGAATTATTAGCTAATAATGGAGAATATGAATTTAATAATCCTTATGATTATTTTTATGGATATTCAATTGATGAAAAAGAAACTCTAAATATTATTAAAGAAGTTTATCATAAATATAATTATTGTATAGATCCTCACACTGCAGTAGCCTATGGAGCATATTTAGAATATATTAAAAATTCTTCTGACAATAATAAAACAGTAGTTCTTTCTACTGCATCGCCATTTAAGTTTCCTAATACTGTACTTGAGGCTTTAGATATTAAATGTAATGATAGCTTATTAGGAATAAAATTATTAAAAGAAACTATTAATATGGATATTCCTAAGGTATTAAATTATCCTGATATCAAAAGAGAAGTATTGGCTTTAAATGAGGTTAATAATAAGCTTGAGGATGTGATAAAATGCTTCGAATCAAGGTAAGCGCGACAAGTGCGAATTTTTGTGTTGGCTTTGATGTTTGTGGAATTGCAGTAAATATTTATAATGAATTTACTTTTGAAAAATCTAATGAATTTGAATTTATTGGATTTTTAGATAAATATAAATCTAAAAATACAAATTTATTATATCAAGCATATGAATATGTATTTAAATATTTAAATAAAGAAATCATTCCGGTTAAGATGTCTATTAAAGAAGGTATTCCAATATCTCGAGGATTGGGTTCTTCATCTTCTTTAATTGTTGCGGGAGTATTAGCAGCAAATGAACTATTAAATAAACCATTATCTAAGGAGGAATGCTTAAATTTATCAGCTCAAATAGAAGGACATCCAGATAATGTAGCTCCTGCAATATATGGTAGTTTTACAACCTGTTATAAAATAAATGATTGTTATTATCATAATATTTATAAAATTAATCCTAATTTAAAATTTATGGTTATTATTCCTAAAAAGACTATTTCTACTCATGAGGCAAGAAATGTTTTGCCTAAGGAATATTCTATTAATGATTGTGTTAATAATTTATCTAGAATTATTAATATTCCAAGAGCTTTAGAAAATGGAGATTTAAATTTGTTAAGGAATCTATTTATTGATAAAATTCATGAACCATATAGATGTAAGCTTATTCCTAATTATTATGAAATAAAGAATATATGTGATAATAATAATTCTATTTTAGCTATTTCTGGAAGTGGATCTACTATGCTTATTATTTCAGATTCTTATGACATTATTAATAAGCTAAAGAATTTTAATAGTGAAATACGAAAAGTAGAAATTGATGATGGAGTAAAAATATATTATGAGTAATGATTATTATTTGATAAATAAAAAAGCTTTACCAGATTATTATGAAAAGGTTGTTGAAATTAAAGAATTAATAAAAAAAGGAATGAGTGTTACAAATGCCTGTAAGAAATGCTATTTATCTAGATCTACATTTTATAAATACAAAAAGTATGTAGTATTATATAATGACGAAATAAATAATTACTTATACTTAAATATTAAGCTTTATTATAAAAATAATATTGTATTAAGTTTATTAAACGAAATATCTAATAATAAATTTGAGATTATTAAAATAATTCAAGAAACTCCTATTAATAATATTATTTATTTAAATTTAATGATAAAAGGAAATAAAGAGAAAATATTTAATCTAATTTCTCAAAACAATAATATAATAGACTATGAATTAATTGAGAGTGATTTCTAGATATTTACAAATATTTCAATTTTTGATATAATTACTTCAGCAAGGAGGCTATTAATATGTCAGTTTTTGAAAATGTAAAATCAGCTATAGTAAATAATCTTAAGGTTGATCCTGATACAATTACACTTGAAACAAATCTTAAAAAGGATTTACACGCAGATAGTATAGATGCTGTACAAGTTATTATGGATTTAGAGGATGAGTATGGCATTGAAATTGATGTTGATAAGATTCAAGATGATGCAACTGTTGGTACAATTGTTGAATTGATTGAAGCATCAATAAAGTAGTAATTAAAGGGGCTGAGGCCCTTTTTATTTTGGAGGTGATGAAATGGATTATATTAAAATGTTTAATAAATGGCAAAATGATAAATGTTTTTTAATTGAAAATGATTGCTTGAAGAAAAAAATGAGTTTCATTTCATCAATTCCCAGGGCTGATTTATTCGGATTTCAGGACTTAAGAATTAGAGAAATATTAATTTCTGATATTGTTTCTAGATATGAAAGATTAAACAATACAAATGTTTTATATCCAGTTGGAGTTGATTCATTATGTAATAGAGCATTTTTAGAGAATAAAAGGCAACAAAATAAAATATCAGATGAATTGTCAAATACAATATTTGATCAGATGTTATATTTAGGAATTGGAGTAAATAAAAATAAACGTATAGATTTAAGACATGATGAATATTTGTCAAATTTACAATTGTTTTTTATTGAACTATATGAAAAAGGATATATCAAATATGATATTATGCAAGTATATTATGATGAAGAGAATAATAAGATTTATGATTTATTAACTACACCCAAAAAAGATCTGTCAATTATTAGTAAAAAGGTATTTTATTTAGATATAGAAGAAATTATTCCTGAGTTAATTTTAGATATTAATAGGCTTAATGTTTCGAATGAAATTAAAAAAAATTTATATAATTGTTTATTGCCTAATAAAAAAATGAGGATTGATATTAATCTGAGTAATAATAAGCTATTACCAATAATAATTGATAATCCAGTATATTTAGCTGGAATTAGTTTTATATTAATTAATCCTGATTTTTTGGATGAAAGCATTGATTTAAATAATTTAATTGATATTAATGAATATTCATCTCTAATTTCATTTTTTGAAGGAAATTTAAATTCATTCTTTTCTGGTATTTATGCTAAAAACCCACTTACAATGAAAAATATTCCTATATTCATTTCAAATATTTATACTAATGGAATTCATTTAGGAATTCCGGATGTAGATTCCGAGGATGAAGCTATTATTAAAGAATTAGATATTGATTATATAAAAATATTAGAAAATGGGAAACTTATTAATTCTGATTTTTTAAATGGCTTGTCTATAGAGGATGCTAGAATAACAATAGAAAATACATTCATTTCTGAAAGTATTGCAGATATTATTTATGATTATGATTTAAAAAAGATCTTAATTACTTCAAATGATACTTTTGGAGCTTTATTTCCATTTTTAAAGGATGAGGATGATAAACTATACTCTTTAAAGAATTATTTACCTTATAAATTTTCTAAACAGTTTAGACCTGTATTAAAGGATGGAGTTGATATCCCAGGTCAAAATATAGAGGGCACAATTAATAATCTATTTTCTATAGGATGCTATCCTATTATTTCAATTTTATATGACGAAATTGCTGTAAACGAAAGTATCTTTTCTAGTAATACGAAAGACGAAATAAAAAAATGGCTTCCTTATGAGATTAATGCTGTAAAAAAAGAGAATATAACTAAAGAAATATTTATGCCTCTTATATTATTTAATATATTAAAAAGAGAATTTGATTATGATGTTCCTAATTTATTTAATGAGATATTTATTGTTGAAAAAAGCTGTGATAATAATGGAAAAGAAATTAATAGAAAAAATAATAATTTAATAGACTTAAATTTTTTACTTCAAGAATTTTCTCCTGATTCCATTAGATTATATTTTATGAGTAAACAAATTGATAAGGAATTTATTTTTGATAGAAAAGAATTAGAAGAATACGATCTATTTATTAAATCGTTAAACAATAGTTTAATGAATAAAATTACTGAAATGAATCCTAATCTTGATTATGAACTAGATAATTTATTGAAAAAAGCTAATGATTTATTATCTCATAGAAATATTATTTTATATTGTAAAGAGATATATGAATTTAGTAATAAATATATGATTTATCCTGCAACAAAAAAACAAATACTAAAGTATTTGTCTATTGTATATCCTATTATGCCTTATTTAGCAGATAATGTTTACACTAAATTATTTAATAATAGATATTCAATTATAAATGAGGGCTGGCCTGAATAGGTGTGTAATCCATACCTTGATAGGCTTTTGTTTCCCTCATTTTTTTGTCTATTTCATTCATAACTACAAGCTTATGTACGCTCCACTTTGGAGCTACTAAATTATCTATTACTCCATCAGCAGCTAATCTATGAATTATTATTGTATCCTTTAATCTTCTTATTTGTTTAACTGTAATATCGACATATTCTTCAAGATTTAATATATGAAATGGGTTATTTTTATATTCTTCATAAAGCTTGGTATTATTTAATAATAATAATGAATGTATTTTTATTCCTTGAATATCTTGGTTATTTATAAAATCTATGGTATTTAGCATATCTTTTTCAGTTTCATTGGGTAGACCATTGATTATATGAACAACTACCTCAATATTATTATCTCTTAGTTTTTTAACAGAGGTAATGAATTCTTGATTTGTAGATAACCTATTTATTTTTAATCCTGTTTCTTCATTTGAGGTTTGAAGTCCTAATTCTATTTGAACTGGTATTCTTTTATTTAATAAAGATAAGTATTGTATCACATCATCAGGAAGACAATCTGCTCTAGTTGCGATACTGATACCTACAATGTCTTTATCTAGTGCTAAAATTGGTTCATATGTTTTTTTTAATACCTCAACACTAGCATAGGTATTTGAATTGGCTTGAAAGTAGGGGATATATAAAGCATCAGGCCATTTATTATTGATAATTTTTTTAATTTCTATATATTGATCACAGAGTGAATGATTTACATTTCCTGCGTAATCTCCACTGCCTAGTGGAGTACAATAACTACAGCCCCCAAATCCTTTTTTTCCATCCTTATTAGGACAAGTGAAATTGGCATTTAGTGATATTTTGGCGACTTTTTTATGATATTTGCTTAAATAAAATTGATTTAAGGAATTATAAGGTTTATCTTTTGTGAAATAATTCATTATATATCACCTCTTTAGTTTGTATTATAACTTTTTTTGATTATTATTACAATTTTAAAAAAAAGTTTTTATATAAAATATAATACTATTAAAAATGGTTTTTTTTTGGTATAATATCGTAGTAATATTTATTTGAGGATGTGTTATTATGTTTAATAAAATAGTAAATTCTTTAGTTCATCCTTCTAGAATAGCACTTTGCTTTAGGGATAAGGTTTGGCAACCTATATCTATTGTATTAGGTTTTTTTATAGCATTAATATTTGTTGAAGGTATGATAGCTTTAAATTCTACATATTTTAATAGAAATTTATGTAATCAGGTTACGACTGTTGTATCTTCTATAGATTCAAATAGTAACTTGATTTATAAAAATAATAAGCTTATCGGTGATTCTTTGAAAATAGAAGAATCAGATATAAGTATTGGCTTTTTAGTAGATGATTTAAAATATAATGATGGATTAATGTTTAATTTTCATGAAGATAGAGTAGATGTATATTATAAAAAAGAGTCTATAGGTAGTTATAATTTTTCTAATTTTAATGGTGAATTTAGTATTATAAATATAATAAATGGAAATATTGCTGATAAAGCAGTTTTTTCAGATTTAATATATTCATCATTAGAATATTTAAATAATAATTTGAGAATGAATTCTTTTATTTCTAGTTTTGGAATATTATCATTATATACTATTGGACTATTTGTCTTATTAATTCTATATTCATTTTTAGTTAATCCAGGCATTAAGATGGATGCTAGATGGAGATTATGTGCTTATACCCTTCCTATTTTTTATGTATTTTTATTTTTCTCTGAAGCATTTAATCTTTATTATTTACAATTCGTTGCTTTATTGATGCCATTCATTTATTGCAAAATGGCATTTAGTCATATTATAAGAATAAGAAAGTAAAGGTGACTTTATGAATTTATTAGACGAAATCAGAAAAAGCAAAATTCTTTCTTCTGATAATGATATTAGAATAGAAGAAGCAATATATAAGAAAATTAGTAGGAAACTTGAAATTATATTTGTATTAAAGAAAGCTATTTCTTTAAATGCTTACAAGGATTTGAAAAAAAAGACATTAGACTTAATTAATAATCAAAATATAGAGATTAACATAAGAATTGGATATGAAGATGAGGAATTATCTTTTGATGAAATGAAAGAATATTTATCTGATATATTAAGTGTTTTAACTTTAACTTCAGCAAGATTTAAAGCTTTAAATATTGATGATGCTAAAATAGATAGAAATAATATTACCTTTTTAGTAGCCTATGATTCTTTAGGATTAGAGAATCTATGTATACCTCTAAAAAATGAGTTTTCTAAATATGGGTTAGATGTAAATATTTTTATAGAGGAAGATGAATCTAAATCTGTACAAGCTCAAATTGATGCATTAGATAATCAAATACAGAGTGAATTAAATAAACAAAATGAAGAAGCAAAGGCTGCACAAAATTTTAATAAAAAGATGAATCAAGAAAAGAAAAGATATACCAAAGAAGTAATAAAGAATGTTTCTTATATAAGAGAAATTCCTGCAACCTATGAGGGAATTCAAGAATTTCAATACCAAAATGGACCGGCTGTATTCTTAATAGAGGCATATGTTTTTGGTATAGAAATAAAGACATTTCCTAATAGAAAATCAGTACTTATCACATTAAAGGTTACAGATGAAACTGATTCTATCGTTGTTAATAGATGGGTTAATAATGATACTGAAAAGGAATTATTTGAAAAAGAGGTTAAGAATGGAACTATTTTAAGAATTACTGGTTCTGCAGAATATGATAATTTTGCAAAAGATGTAATACTTAAGGCTTCTAATATTGAAATGATAGGAACCAAAAAGGAAGAAATAATAATGGATGATGCTCCTGTAAAGAGAGTTGAGCTTCATTGTCATACAAAGATGAGTGCTTTAGATGGATTATCTGAAGGCTCTGACTATATTAAAATGGTGAGTAAATGGGGATGGAAGACAATGGCATTTACTGATCATAATGGTATGCATGACGTGCCAGAAATAGCACATTGTCTTCCTAAATATCCTGATTTTAAGCCCATTTATGGAACTGAGCTTTCCTTTATTGATGATTCTAAATACTTTATAACTTTTGATGAAAGAGATATTCCACTTCGTGATGCTAGCTATGTTGTATTTGATATTGAAACGACAGGATTATCTCAAACATATGATGAAATCATCGAAATTGCAGCAGTTAAGGTATATAGAGGAAGTATTATATCAAGCTTTGAAACATTTGTAAATCCAAAAAAACATATTCCTGAAAAGATTACTAGTATTACCTCTATTACTGATGAAATGGTTTCTGAAAGTGATACTATTGATATTGTATTACCTAAATTTTTTGAATTTTGTAATGGTAGTATTTTAGTGGCTCATAATGCTAAATTTGATGTTGGTATGATTTATAAGGATAGTAAAAGGCTTGGATTAAATCAAGAGATGTTTCCTGTAATAGATACTTTAAATCTTTTTAGAGCAGGATATTATGATCAAGTAAAGACCTTTAATTTGAAATCATTATCTAAATATTTTAAGGTAAAACAAGAACATCATCATAGAGCTATAGATGATACTAGAGTAACAGCATTATGCTTTATTAGTATGTTAAATGATTTATATAGTAAAAATATTTATAATTATAAAGACATTAATTCTTTAATAGATCCAAATGTTTTTTATCGTTATCTAATTCCACCACATATAAATTTATTAGCAAAGAATGGAGTAGGTTATAAGAATTTATTTAAAATTGTATCAGATTCACTAACTAATCATTTTTATGCAGGAAATGCACGTGCACTTAAATCTATTATTGATAAAAATCGTGAAGGCATATTGATTGGAAGTGGCTGTGTAAATGGTAATGTTTTTGAACTTGCCTTAAATAGAAGTGATGAGGAATTAAAAGAGGAAATGGCATATTATGATTATATTGAGGTTCAGCCACCTACTTGTTATCGCCAATTATTTGATGATATGCCAGATGGGGAAGAAAGAATTAAAGAAATCATATTAAAAATAATTAATACTGCGAAGGAAATGGGTAAAATTGTTGTTGCCACATCTGATTGCCACTATACAAGACCAAATCTAAAGAAATATCGTGATATTTTAATAGCATCACCTCAAATTGGAGGAGGTACTCATCCTCTTGAAAGATATAGTGTATCTCCCGATATGCATTTAAGAACTACTCAAGAGATGCTTGACGAATTTGATTTTCTTGATAAAGATTTAGCTTATGAAATTGTTGTTACAAACACTAATAAAATTGCTGATTCAATAGAATATATTTCAGCCTTTAAAACTGGTAAGGAGGATATGTATACTCCTAAAGATGATGAATTTAAGGATAATTTCTTACATATTGATTCGATTGAGGCTGAAACTAGAAGAATCGTTAATGAAACAAAGCTTAATCTATATGGAGAGAATGCTCATCCAATTGTTACAAATAGATTAGATCATGAATTGAATTGTATTATTTCTAATGGTTATGCATCTATTTATTATATTTGTCATTTAATGGTAAAAAAATCTTTAGATGATGGATATTTAGTTGGTTCTCGTGGTTCTGTAGGCTCATCCCTTGTAGCAACAATGATGAACATTTCAGAAATTAACCCTCTAGCTCCTCATTATCGTTGTAAAAAATGTAAATTTCATTCATTTAAAATGCGTGATGATGAGATAGAAAAATATGGATTACTAGATATCGAAAAGGATCTTCAGCCTATATTACGTAGTGTTGATTCAGGTTATGATTTGCCTGATATGGAATGTCCTGTTTGTCATGAAATGATGGCAAAGGATGGACATGATATTCCATTTGAAACATTTTTAGGCTTCGATGGAGATAAAACACCAGATATTGATTTGAATTTCTCGGGTGAATATCAAGCTGAGGCTCATGAATATGTTAGAACTGTATTTGGTCCTGAAAATGCTTTTAGAGCAGGTACTGTTGGTACTATTGCTGAAAAAAATGCTTTTGGCTATGTTAAAGGATATTGTGAAAGAAAGAATATCACCCTAAGAAATTGTGAAATGGATAGATTAGCAACATATTTAGTTGGAGTAAAAAGATCAACTGGTCAACATCCAGGGGGAATAGTTGTTGTACCGCATTATGTTGATATTTACGATGTCACTCCAGTTCAATATCCTGCAGATAATATAGATAATAACTGGAGAACAACACATTTTGATTATCATTCATTTGAAGCAAATTTATTAAAGTTTGATATTTTGGGTCATGATGATCCTACTTTGATTAAATATTTTATGGATTATGTTCATCTTCATCAAGAGAATTTTCCATTTACAAATCCTCAAGATATTCCAATTGATGATAAAAATCTTTATCGATTATTCTATGATCCATCTGTAATTGGAGTAACTCCAGAGAGTTTAGGAAGTAAGGTTGCTTCCTATGCCGTACCTGAATTAGGAACAAATTTTGTTCAAAAGATGTTAGTAGAAACCCTACCTAAAACATTCGCTCAATTAGTAAAAATCTCAGGATTATCACATGGCACTAATGTTTGGAATACTAATGCTCAGGAATTAGTTAATGGTAATACTGAATATGGTAAAATTGAATTTAAAGATATTATTGGATGCCGTGATGATATTATGGTTGATTTAATGAGAATGGGACTTGACCCTTTAAAGTCCTTTAAAATTATGGAATTCGTAAGAAAGAATAAAAAGGTAAAAGATCCTTCTACTTGGGTAGAATATCAGCAATATATGAGAGAAAAGGGAGTTCCAGAATGGTATATTTGGAGTTGTGATAAAATTGAATATATGTTCCCTAAGGCTCACGCAACTGCATATTGTATGATGTCACTTAGAATAGCCTGGTTTAAGGTATATTCCCCAGCATTATTTTATAGTGCTTGGTTTTCTAAAAGAGCAAAAGCATATCATGTTCAATCCTTTTTAGGAGGACCTGTGGCAATCAGATCCATGATAGAAGAGCTTTCTAATAAAAAAGGTGGAACTGCTAAGGATGATGATTTATTAACTGCACTTCAGGTAGCTTTAGAAATGACCTTAAGAGGTATAAAATTTCTTCCTATTTCAATTGAAAAATCTAGTGCTACTATTTTTGAGGTTGAGGATGGAAATCTTCGTATGCCATTTACTGCTCTTGATGGTTTGGGTGAAAGTGTAGCTTGTGATATAGTATCAAAAAGAAATGAAAAACCATTTACATCAAAGGATGATATAAATCATAGAACCCGTATTAATCAAACTCAATTTGAGGAACTTGATATTATGCATTCCTTTGGTTCTCTTCCGGAACATGATCCAATAAAAGAAGAAGGACTTTTCGCATTAGATGATTTTTAAATAATGTGAATTTATGGGAAAAAATAAAAAACAAATAATTTTTTAAAATATGTGTTATAATATTCTTGAAAAAATAAATAGGAGATGAATTTTATGAGAACTAGTCCATTATATTCTGGTGTATCAACTAGTACAGATTTTTATGATGTCGATAGAGCCTCAATGAAGGGTGTATCAATTAAAACTTTTATATTTTTAGGAATAGCTGCTATAGTAGCAGTAATAACTGCAATATTTCTTCCTACAATGTTAGAAGCAAATCCTTATGGTTTACTTTTTGTATTAATGTTTGCATCAATCGTTGGATTTATTTCTGTATTGGTAGGAAGATCAAGTGAAAAAGCTGCCAAATATTGTGGAATTATATATTCAGTATGTGAGGGTCTATTTATAGGTACCTTGTCTAGAATTATTGAAGAGGTTTTACCTGGTGCTTCAATTGTAGCTGTATTTTCAACATTGATTATTTATTTTGTGGTATTATCACTTTTTTCAATGGGAATAATTAAACCATCTAATGGATTTGTAAAATTTGCATTAGGATTTGCGTTTGCAGCAATAGCATTAGTATTATTTACTTCAATATTTAATATATTTTTACCAATTGAAAATATTGGTATCTTAATTGCGATAGAAGCATTCTTATTAATATATGGAGTTATAACTCTGATATTGAATTTTATGGAAGCATCCTGTGTAATAGAAGCAGGCTGTAGTAAAAAATCAGAATGGTGTGTCGCACTAGGAATGACAGTTAGCTTAATATATATTTATATTGAAATATTAAGATTAATTATGCTAATTGTTGCAAGTAAAAGAGATTAAAAATTAACGTCCTTTTGGGGACGTTATTTTTTTTGCCTATATCATTTTATTATATTTTCATATTATAGTACCGAGGAGGGATAAAATGAATAATAATAGCTGTGGATGCAATCAAATGCCTTCATGTAATCAGGTAGTAGAAACTTATAATGTAGAAATGATACCTCATTATACAAATTATCATACTACTCATATAAATAATTGTATTAAAAGACATATAAATATTCCAGTATTTACAGATTCCTTTGAAACAGTAGTAACAAATGAATATGTAGCAGGTATGCCTATATATCAATCACAATGTCAAATGGCATATCCTAATATGAATACTGTCAATCAAAATTATACAGGAAATGTAGGAACTAATCCATCAAATAATCCATTTTATAATGCAAGATAGGCTTTAAAGCCTTTTTTTCTTTTATTTTAATATTTGTATGATATAATGATTCCATAATTATTTTGAGGAGTGGTAGTGTGAAATATAATTTATCTAGAAAAATTATCATTGCAATAATTCTATTAGTAACTTTATTATCATTAGATATTTTATTATGTCTTACCATTTATAATCAATTCTACTACTCAAATTTATTATTTCAATTAAATACTTATCTTTTTTTATTAGCTTTTGTTTTTTTATTTAAATCTAATAAATATTCCTTAATTTATTCTATAATTGTTTCTTTATTATATTCATTATTAGTATTTATTAATTTAGCCTTATATACTGCTTCTGATGATATTTTTTCATTGAAATATATATTTTTATTTAAAACTGCAACAGGAGTATTTACCTCAAGCTATATACCATGGAAAATATTAGGTATTTTTGCTATATATTATTTATCAATTGCTGGATTATATGTTTTAGGCTTTAAAATCACTAAAAATAAATCCTCAAGTTTATTATATCACCCTCAATTAATCTCAGTAACTATGTTATTTCTATTAATATTTACTAGAGTTGGTTTATTATCAGCATTAGAAAAAAATTATAGTTCTATAGAAATATATGATGGTATGAATGGTACTCAAATTATTTCCTTTCAATCTCAAACTCAAAAAAAGAATTGTTTAAGAAATTATGGTTTATTAACATATGAAATAGGTGAAATTAATCAAATTATTTCACCAGTTGAATCAAAATATATAGATGATAATAAAGGTGACATTTCTTTTTGTAATGAATATAAATTCCCAAAATATAATGTTATTACTATTATGGTTGAAACAGGATGTTCATTCCTAATAAATGAGGAATTAACCCCAAATATCTATAATTTATCTACTGATTCTTTTAATTTTATTAATTCTATTTCTAAAAATAAAACAAATGTTTCTGAATTTATTGGTATTACAGGTAGTGGTACTGATATTAATAGTGTAATGAGTGGTAAACTGAAAAATAAATATTCATTACCAAATATATTAAAAAAAGAAGGATATTTGACTCAATTTTTCCATGATAATGATAAAGGATTTTATAATAGAGAAATAGAAATGTATAATTTGGGATTTGACAAGTGTTATTTCGCAAATGATGTTAATCCTGAGGTAATAGAAGATATTTATAAATGGAACGGGTCTTATCCATTAGATTCTGAATTTATTGAGTTAGTTATAGATGATATGATTCCTAATAAATCAGATACACCTTTTTATAGTTTTTATACTACCTTTTCTATGCATGGACCATATGATAGAAATGGTAAAAATTATCAAAAATTTATTGATTTAGGTTATTATAAAAAGCTAGAAGAAGCTAAGGAAAACAATAAATGGGAAAATATCTGTAGTGATGATTCCGAAGAAATTCAAAGACAAATAGAGTATTTGCAATGTGCAATGATGGATTTTGATTATACCTTAGGAAGAATAATTGAAAGATTAAAAGATACTAATCAATATGATAATACTATTATTGCTATATATGGGGACCATGATGCATATTATAAGAGTAATAATTATGGGGCTTTAAAAGAATATGTATATGATACTACTAATTATTATGATCCAAAGCAATATTCAATAATTACAATGATTTCAAATCCAGAGCTTGCAAGAGCATATAGAAATTATTCTATAGATTGTGATAATATAATTACCTTTGGAGATTTTGTTAGCCCTTATATTATTGTTCCAACAATATTAGATATTTTAGGTATTGAATACCAACAAAATAATTATTTTGGTACATCAATATTTAGAACTACTTCTATATATGATAATATCTTTTATTCTCATGAATTAGGTATTTATTTATCACATAATTTATCCGCTTCTTCCTTAGGAGTTTATGGTTATGATAATGATACTACAAATGAAGACAAAGAGTTATTTGAAGAAACACTAGTTTTTGTGATAAAAAAAATATATTATTTTGATATTTCATATCGAAATAATGAATTTTCTGAAGAATAATTATATTTGAAAGATATTGATTTTAGTGCTATAATAAGTATAGATAAGTAGGTGATCGTATGACGGTAGAAGAAATGATTAAATTATTAGGAGTTAAAACTCAAAGTGAGGATTCTATAGAATTATGCTATAAAATGGATATTGAAGCATTCCATATGCTAGCTAAAGCTAAGAATAAATCATTTCAAAAGGAAATAGATGATTATACTAGTGTTTATAAATATTTAATGCATAAACTAAACTATAAAAAGCTTAATTCTAGAGAAAAAGAAATAATAGAAGAAAAGATTAAGGATATCTCCTATAAGGATGAAGATGAGGATTATAGAAATACTTATTTTCATGGACTAGAAAGAACCTTACTTAGATTTGGTGCTTATGATTTGATAATCATATCTCCTGAGCGTGATGCAAGACATAAGGTAGCATATATTTATGAGTTATCCTCTGAATATGAAAAAGCTATAGCTATTTATACTCTATTAAAGGAATATGATAGAATAGAAATTTGTAAGCAAAAACAGAATAATAATAAATAAATCCCAAAAGGATTTATTTTTTTGGAGAAGTACCCAAGAGGCTGAAGGGACACGCTTGGAAAGCGTGCAGATCGGAAACGATGCGAGGGTTCAAATCCCTTCTTCTCCGCCATTTGAAAACGTTAGGTTTGATACAATGTATCAAGCCTTTTTTTTGTACTTTTATAGGGGTTAGAGTCTCCTACGTATTAGATATTATGTAAGCGTATAAAATAAAACGCATTGAATTGCCCTCCTACTAATCCTATAATTAGGATTACAGGAGGTATTTTTTATGAGCTATAGTGAGATAGATAAAAAGAGGATTATTGAGGAATATGATTCAAATGTTCCTGTTGA
>JBGVLG010000120.1:0-1654 GCA_045124155.1 Anaeroplasma sp. | reverse complement strand
CAAAAGTCTAGCTGAAACTCCCTTTAGGGTTTTCATAACCACAGGAATAGAATCCTGAGGTGATAATCCTAATAATATATGAACATGATCCATATCAGTATTAATTTCTATAAGCTCATAATTATTATTTTTGCAAATATTTGTAATAATATCTATAAAGTCATCCTTTACTTCATTAACAAGTATTTTATGTCTATATTTAACACACCAAACGATATGATAGTATAAGTCATAAACATAGCCTCTACCATGTTTCATGTGACCACATCCTCTGATAAAATTATACCATGAAATATGACATTTGCATAGAAAAAATTGAAATTTATATACATAGTATATAATTTG
Organism: Anaeroplasma sp.; assembly: GCA_045124155.1. Taxonomy (GTDB): domain Bacteria; phylum Bacillota_I; class Bacilli_A; order Acholeplasmatales; family Anaeroplasmataceae; genus Anaeroplasma. The sequence goes on along the minus strand of JBGVLG010000120.1, from coordinate 1,309 downwards.
AGAAAAATAATTTGACATATGCATATTATAAATATAATTTTATGTTTTTTTATAAAAATAAAAAAGAGCCTTACTCGTGAATAAACGAGTGTGCGGCCCAGATTCATCAAATGTGCTATACACTCAACGGTAGAACATTTGTTACAAAAAAGATATCCACTAATTAGAATCAAGTGAATATACTTTATATTTGGATTGTTTTTCTTCTTTTATCAAATTTTTATTAATTAACGAAATAAGTATTTTTCTTGCAGTTGGTTCAGATACTTCGACAAACGAAGAAATTTCTTTAATATTAACCTTTTCACCCTTAAAAATTTCTGTTTGATATATCAACCATAAAACATTCCTTTCTTGATTAGAAATCTCCATATGGGATAATTTATTTGAAGCATCATTCAATTCGCTTTGTTTTATCATTAGATAATCATATGTTTTTTCGTAAGCCTTTAAAATGATATCAATAAATTCATATACAAATGTAGTAATATCTCCTTTATTATATTTACTATTTGTATAATCAAATGCATCATAATATTGTTTTTTATTTTCTTTAATTGTTAGACTTAATCTAAAAGCAATTATTGGATTATACGTCATTTTTAAATATAAGGATGATATATACCTATTAGTTCTTCCATTTCCATCATAAAAAGGATGAATATAAGAAAAAATATAGTGAAAAACAGCAATTCTAATTACCGGCTCAACTGATTCATCATTTAAAAAATTTATGATATTTGGCATCATATCAATTATTTTAGCTTCTGGCATTACTCCTTCATGCATGACCTTTCCAGAAACCTCATTTAAAACTTGAACAGAATTAGCTCTAAATATGACACCATCAGGTTTATCTTTAGGATCATAAGCTATTATATCATCTAATACTAGTTCATCATACAACGCTCTAACATCATTACAACTATTAATAGTAACATCATGTTGATTATCCATAAGCATCAAATATTTATTAATTAAACTTTGAATCTTATTAGGTTTACTCTTTTCATTGTTTTTAATAGTATCAATTATTTCACTTATTTCTTTTCTTGTACTAATTATTCCTTCAATTTCGTTAGTATATAATATTTCATCTATTAAAGATTTTTTTATATATAATGTTTTTGCTAAAGCAGGAAGAACATTTAATATATTAGTTACTTTTTTATCTAGAAAAGAAATATTGGATATCATTCTTAATATATCTTTGTGATAAAAGAAAAAAGCAGGATTATTGTGAACATTAAATTTAAACTTATATGTATTTTCAGACTCAAATCTTTTTTCATATAAATCATTAAATTTA
>JBGVLG010000119.1:0-16950 GCA_045124155.1 Anaeroplasma sp. | reverse complement strand
TAACTGGAAAACAAAAGAAAATCCTCACTGAGTTAAATCTGAGTGAGGATACATTAAAATCATATATTAATTTACTTAATATGAGCCATTAATTTTGGCTCATTTATTTTTAGTTATATAAAAGTGGAAAAGTTTAGGTTAAAAATAATTAATTATTAAGAATTATTCTTAATAAGATATTAAAAATATATTGAAAATTAATTTATACTAGTGTATAATAGCAAACGGTATGTTTAGTATAAATTATTTTATAATATTAAATATATTAAAATGTATATAGAAAGAGGAAAAGTATTATGTACAAAGGATGGGAAGGTTTTGTACCTGGTAAGTGGTCTAGTGACGAAGTAAATGTCCGTGACTTCATTCAAAAGAACTATACTCCATATGAGGGAGATGGTAGCTTCTTAGCTCCAGCAACAGAGGCAACAAAAAAATTATGGGCAATTGTATTAGATTACTGTGCTCAAGAGCGTGCTAATGGTGGTGTTTTAGAATGTGACACAAAGATTGTTTCACAAATTACATCTCATGCACCTGGATATTTAGATAAGGATTTAGAAAAGATTGTTGGTTTACAAACTGATAAGCCATTAAAGAGAGCTTTAATGCCATTTGGTGGTATTAAAATGGCTGAACAAGCAGCTGCTCAATATGGTTATACTGTAGACCCTGAAATTCATACAATTTTTACAAAGTATCGTAAGACACATAATGATGGTGTATTTGATGCATATACTCCTGAAATGCGTGCTTGTCGTTCTGCTCATATTTTAACAGGTTTACCTGATACTTATGGTCGTGGACGTATTGTTGGTGATTACCGTAGAGTAGCACTATATGGTACTGATTATTTAATTAAGCATAAGGAATTAGATAAGTCATTAATTGATGGTGAAATGACTCCTGATCGTGTTAGAGATAGAGAAGAAATTGCAGAACAAATTAAGGCATTAAAGGCTTTAGCTGAAATGGCTAAGAGCTATGGCTGTGATATTACAAAGCCAGCTTGTACTGCTCAAGAAGCTATCCAAGCATTATATTTTGGATATTTAGCTGCAGTTAAGGACCAAAATGGTGCTGCAATGTCAATCGGACGTAACTCTACATTCCTAGATATTTATATTGAAAGAGACCTTGCAAAGGGTATTTTAACAGAATCTGAAGCTCAAGAGCTTATGGATCATTTCATTATGAAGCTACGTATTGTACGTTTTGCTCGTATTGAGTCATATAATCAATTATTCTCAGGAGATCCAACTTGGGTTACTGAATCAATTGGTGGTATGGGATCTGATGGTCGTACCTTAGTTACAAAAAACTCATTCCGTGTATTACATACATTAGATAATCTTGGACCTGCTCCAGAGCCAAATTTAACTGTATTATGGAGTAAGAGATTGCCTCTTGCATTTAAGCAATTCTGTGCTGATTTATCAATCCGTACTTCATCAATTCAATATGAATCAGATGAATTAATGCGTCCTGAAATGGGTGATGATTATTGTATTGCATGCTGTGTATCTTCAATGAGAGTTGGTAAAGATATGCAGTTCTTCGGTGCTCGTGCTAATCTAGCTAAGTGTTTATTATATGCTATGAATGGTGGTAAGGACGAATTAATGAAGGATAAGGTAACTGGAAAGGCAATGCAGGTTGGTCCTGAATTCATGCCTATCTTAGGAAATGATCCTTTATGCTATGAGGATGTAAAGCATAAGTACGAGGCTATGATGGAATGGTTAGCTGGTGTTTATGTTAACACTTTAAATTTAATTCATTATATGCATGATAAATATTCATATGAAGCATTAGAAATGGCTTTACATGATTCAAAGGTTGGTCGTTTCTTCGCAACAGGTGTTGCAGGATTATCTTGTGCAGTAGATTCATTATCTGCTATTAAGTATGCTAAGGTTACTCCAGTTCGTGATGAAGAAGGCTTAATCGTTGATTTCGTTACAGAAGGAGATTACCCTAAATATGGTAATAATGATGACCGTGCTGATGAAATTGCAGTATGGCTTGTTAAGACATTTATGAATATGATTAAGAAGCATTATACATATCGTGAATCAGTACCTACAATGTCAATTCTTACAATTACATCAAATGTTGTATATGGTAAGAAAACAGGTAATACACCAGATGGACGTAAGGCTGGTGAGCCACTAGCTCCAGGTGCTAACCCAATGCATGGTCGTGATTCTCATGGTGCTCTAGCTTCACTAGAATCTGTAGCTAAGCTTCCATATGAATATTCAAGAGATGGTATTTCTAATACATTCTCTATTACACCTCAATCCTTAGGTAAGGATGAAGACTAATATAAATTTAGGAGGATTAATATTATGTCACAAAGAGTAGATAATTTAGTTCAAATGCTTGATACATATGTAAATGATGGTGGTTATCATTTAAATGTTAATGTTTTTAATAGAGAAACATTACTAGATGCTCAAGCACATCCAGAAAAGTACCCTCAATTAACAATTCGTGTTTCTGGTTACGCTGTAAATTTCATTAAGCTAACTAAGGAACAACAAGATGATGTTATTAGTCGTACAATTCATGAATCAATGTAATTAATATTTTGGGTACATCCTATGGATGTGCCCTTAATTCTTTTAAAAAATATATAATAATAAGATATAGAGTAGTAAAATCGCGTTAAGTGCTATTCCATGGGAAGTTGGGAATAGACGAACACATTAGTGGCGGTGGTTTTGCGCGTCCGCTATATTAATTATAGTGGCACTCTTTTGGAGGCCAAATGAAAAATAAAATAAGTTTTTTAAAATTAATTAATTCCTATAAGCTATCTATATTGATATTTACAATATTAGGCTTTTTAATAGGATACTTTATTTGCTATGGTATAATAAATCCCTATTTTTGCACCTATGATTTAGAAATGAAAACCTCACTTAATCCAAATGAATTATTTACACTTGATTATTTTGAGGAATATTATTTAGAATTTAATGAAACAAATTCTAAAATTAAAGTATCAAATGAAGAAATAATAAAACGAAATAATTTAGAATTTAGCTTTGATTACACTAATTACAATAGTAGTGTAGGATCATATAATAAATTAATAGAAGAAAGTATTGAAAATAATCCCAATCTAAAAAAATTAACTAAGAAAAAAACAATAGCTGATATTGATTATAAGAATTTAGTTAATAATATTTCAATTGAAGAAAAAGAAAATGATACTTATATCATTCATATTAAACAAAGATTCTTTAAAAATTCCTATTCAACAACTAATCAAAATGTTTTATATGGTAAGGATCGTATAATAACTTATTTAAATAAGGTATTTGTTAAAGATATAGAGAATATTTCATTTAATGAAAATGTTATTGATAATTCTTTAAATTATTATTTATTTGGGGGTATTACATCAATAGTTTTATTTTTAGCCCACATTATAGTATTATTTGTTTATTCTTTAAAAAATAAAGAAAAAGAAATAGTAAATATTTATAATAATGAGACTATCTTTAAAACTCCGTTTCATAAAAAATATTGGATTCATTCAAAAGCATTTCTTAAAAATATTAAGTCATTAGTAACAATTGCGATATTATTCGCACTTATGATGACATTCAAATTATTTAGATTGCCATCAGGCTTTGGTGATTTAGGAATCGGTCTTACTTATTTAGTATTTGCAGTAATTTCAATGCTATATGGACCAATTGCTGGATTATTAATAGGTTTTTTATCTGATAATATAGGATTCTTTATTAATGGTGGAGGAATATATTTTCCAGGCTACACTCTTGATGCGATGGCTGCAGGATTAATATATGCATTATTCTTCTATAAAACGAAGATAACATTCTCTAAATGTTTATATTCTAGAATTATTATTAATCTATTTGTAAATGTTATTTTTGGTTCCTTATGGTATTGTTGTGTATTTTTAAATGGCTTTACTTTTGAAACCTATACAACATATTTATTCTTAGTATCTTTACCTAAAAATATATTCTATTTATTACCGCAATCAATTATATTGTTCTTTGTTTTAAAGGCTTTAGCTAAGCCACTTGAAAGATTAGGATTAATTGAAGAAGAAATTAGTAATAATATTTCATTATTTTAATAGAAATTTCTATTGTAAAAAATATCATAAAATAGTATAATACGTATGTCATAAAGATGGTACGAGAGGCAAGCTCGATGACTACCAAGCAACCTTTTAAGTAAGGTGCTACAGCTTGATAGATGGCACAATATAGATAATTTAGCCATCTATGATGGCTTTTTATTTTCTAGGAGGAAATATGATAGCTGAAATTATAATTGATATTCAAAATAAACAAGTTAATAGAAGCTTTGATTATCTTATTCCTTCTTATTTAGAGGGTATTATTTTAATAGGTAGTAGAGTACTAGTACCTTTTGGAAAATTAAAAAGAACTGGATATGTAATAAATATTAAAGAAACTACTGAATATAAAAATAATTTAAAAGAAATAATAGATGTTATTGATATTAAAAGAGTTTTGAATGAGGAATTCATAGAACTAGCAAAATATATAGCTGAAAACAATTTTAGTTTTTACGCAACAGCTCTTGATGCAATGATTCCTACTGTACTTAAAATAAAATATCAAAAGTTAGTTAGACCTATAAATTTTGATTTATTAAGTGATAAAGCAAAAGATATATTTAAAAGAAGAATGGATATTATCTTTGATAATTTAGATGACGAAAAGCAAAAAATAGTTTATGAAGAAATAAAGAAAAATAATGTAGAAATAGAAACGCAAGTAAAATGTCACAAAGATAAGGAAATCACAATGATACATTTATTAGATGAAACTATTTCTGCCTCAAGTAAAAGAGGTAAAGAATTATTAACTTTTCTTATTGAATTACAATCAGATATTGAATTGAGTGTAATAATTAATGATATGGGCTTTTCAAAATCTGTTGTTGACACCTTAGCTAAATTAGGAATAATATCATTGTATAAAAAAGAATTTAAGGAAAACCCAGAAAAAATAAATATTACTGATAAGGTAGTAAAACTTACTTCTAAGCAGAAAGAAGTATTTAACGAAATGAAATATGATTCATTTAATACATATTTATTACATGGAGTTACTGGTAGTGGCAAAACTGAATTATATATGAGATGGATAGATGAAGTTTTAAAGAATAATAAAAAAGCCATTATGCTTGTACCTGAAATTTCATTGACCCCTCAAATTACTAGTATCTTACAAGGAAGATTTAAGAATAATATTTCAATATTACATTCTAGATTATCTATATATGAAAAATATAATGCTTGGAAAAAAATAATTAATAATGAAGTTAAAATAGTTATAGGCGCTAGAAGTGCTATATTTGCTCCAATAGACAATTTAGGAATAGTAATTATTGATGAATGTCATGAGGGGAGCTATTATCAGCAAAATAACCCTAAATATAACGCTATAGAAATAGCTAAACTACGTAGTAAATATCATAATTGTCCTTTGGTATTAGGTAGTGCTACCCCTAATATTAATGATTATTATTATGCAATAAATAATGACTATAAGCTTTTAGAACTTCCAGAAAGAAGTAATGGAAAAAAACTTCCTGAAATTGAAGTTATAGATTTAAGAAATGAGCTATTAACCGGTAATAAAAGTGTCTTATCAAAAAAGCTTCAAGATGAATTAATTAATACTTATAATAAAAAGGAACAATCAATTTTATTCCTTAATCGTAGAGGATATTCGTCATTTGTAATGTGTAGAAGCTGTGGATCTACAGTAAGATGTCCTCATTGTGATGTTTCATTAACCTTTCATGCATCATCTAATAGTTTGAAATGTCATTATTGTGGCTTTTCTACACCAAATGTATCAAGGTGTAAGGAATGTGGTTCTGATAAAATTAGATTTGTTGGTAGTGGGACTGAGAAAATTATTGAAACAGTTAAAACACTTATTCCTGGTGCGAGATTATTGAGAATGGATATGGATACTACTAAAAAAATAGAAGATTATGAGGCAATATATCAAAGCTTTAAAAATCATGAGGCAGATATTCTAATAGGAACTCAAATGCTTACAAAGGGATTAGATTTTGATAATGTTACATTAGTGGGAATAATTAATGCTGATTTAGCATTATATTATCCTAAATATGATTCTACTATGGTTGCTTATAATTTAATTGAGCAAGTATCTGGAAGAGCCGGAAGGGCTAAAAGTGATGGAAAGGTAATTCTTCAAACCTATAATCCACAACATTATGTTATTAGATGTGCAAAAAATCATGATTATAATAGTTTTTTTAATGAAGAAATTAAAAGAAGAAAAATTCAACATTTACCACCATTTTCCAGTTTGATTGAAATTTTAGTATCTTCAGAAAATCGTGAATTATGTAAAATAGAGGCTAATCATATTAAAGATAATTTAAAATCAGTATCAAAAGCATCTCTTATTTTAGGACCAGTAGAAGCACCAATGTTTAAAAGAAGAGATAAGTATTATTATCAAATTCAAATTCAAGCAGTTGAGGATTCGGTAATAGAAAAAATCAAGTATATTTATCCTTTATATCAAAATCATAAGGATATTGAAATATCTATAACAAGGGAGGAATAATATGAGAATAGTATTCATGGGAACACCAAAATTTGCAGTGCCAATCCTTGAGGCATTAAATAAAAAATATGAGGTTGTTGGAGTTGTTTCCCAGCCTACAAGAGCTAAAAAAAGAGGGGTATTAATTGAAACCCCAGTTGCAGAATATGCTAAAAATAATAAATTATTATTATTTCAACCAGAAAAAGTATCAACAATAATAGAAGAATTAAAAAGTCTAAATGCAGAAGTTTTAGTAACAGCAGCTTATGGACAATATTTACCTACTAAACTATTAAATCTATTTAAGTATAAAATAAATGTCCATGGATCTTTACTTCCTAAGCATAGAGGTGGTGCTCCTATTCAAAGAGCAATTTTAAATGGTGATTCTAAAACAGGTGTTACCATAATGGAAATGGCAAAAAAATTGGATGCTGGAAAAATATATAGTATGAGAGAATATGATATTCTTCCTACTGACAATTCTACTATATTATTTAAAAAGCTTTCAATTATTGGAAGAGATTTATTATTAGAGACGATAGAAGATATTTATTCAGGAAAAAATCAAGGTATAGCTCAAGATGAAACTCTTGCAAGCTATTCACCTAATCTATTACCTGAAGAAGAAAAAATAGATATTCATTCAAAAACCAAGGATATTATTAATAGGATTCATGCTTTCGCAATGGATATTGGTAGCTATTTAGAAATAGGTTCAGTAAAGCTTAAAATATATGAAGCTCATGAGGTCAAATCAAATGATGAGCCTTGTGGAATGGTATTAAGTACCAAAAAAGAAATTGTAATTAAGACTTTAGATTCAGCAATTTCTTTGGATTTAGTTCAATTGCCTGGTAAAAAGATAATGAGTGGTAGAGATTTTTCTAATGGACAAAAATTGTTAATAAACGGGCAAATAATTGGATAATATAGTGAAAAAAATAAAAAAATATGTTAAAATCTTCAATTGAGGGTGATATCTTGGGGATTTTAAAATTTAAAGATAAAATAAAAGGAAAAATTAAAAACACCTCATTTTTTAAAGATAAATTTGGATTTGAAAGTGGAATAGATATCACAAATGATAATCAGGTATTGTATAGGAAAAATTTTGTTATTAAAAATATTATCTTTGTTTCAAATATAATATTTACTCTCTTATTTACCTTAATATCCTTTGGTGATAGTTCAAATTGGCTTTTAACCTTATTATTATTTCCTGTAACCTTTTTTGTAAACTATTCACTTACTAAGTTTATAAAAAAAGGACCAGAGGATAAAATGAGTCAAACTATTGCGATGTATTTCGCAAGCTTCTATATGTTTTTAATAAGTATAATTATTTATTTTAAACTAAAAAATGGTTCACAAATTTATTTAAAAGAATGTGGGTATATATTAATATATTATTCACTTACAATTACTGCTTTTTATCAAGACAAAAAGTTACTTAAAAATGTTTATACCTGGTTGTTTATTATTGTAACAATTATTCATTTTACTATAACTTACAATATATTAGAATTGTCTCAATCAACAGATATTTTTACTTTTATTACTACTTTCTTTACCTCAAATGAATTTAAGGACATTTTAATGAGAACGATTCTTCTTGCTTTATTTTGCTTAGTTTTATATATTTATGTAACAATGGCTATATACATGCAGGAAGAAAGAAAAAAGGAATTAAATAAAAGACGTAAGGTTCAAGAGGATTTTACTAATGTAGTAACTAAAATATTTGATGTCACTTTATCTGATTCAAATAGCTTTAATGAAGAAGAAAGAAGAAATGCCAATATAGTTTCTCTTATGACAAAAAAGCTTTCTTCATTATTATCATTAGACCCTAAAAAATGCGAAGAATTAGTTAGCTTTAGTAAGATTCATATTGAAAAAAATGTTTCATTTGATAATTCTTGTTTTGAAAATGAAGATGAAAAATTTGAAAATTTAAGACAACAAACAGAATTAGGCTCTACATTAATTTCAAGATTACAGTTAACTAGAAAAAGTGAGGATATAGTAAGAAGTGTATTAGAGGGCTCTGATACTCCTGAATTTATTGCAAGACAAAGAGAAATACTTAATAGTATAGATTCACAAATAGTATTAATATGTGATATATATGTAATATTAAGGAGTGTACAATCCTATAAAAAAGCATTTAATCATAAGAACACAATGAATTATTTTGATACAAAATTTAAAATATTCTTTGATCCTGTCGTTTATGATAGATTTTATAGATTTAGTTCAGATTTTGAACTTATATATGATGAAAATTAAAGGAGAAAATATATGGATTACGAATTTTTAACAAAAGGCACTTGTGCAAGAAAAATAAACTTTACCCTTGATGAAGAGGGAAAAGTCCATAATGTTTCCTTTTTAGGCGGCTGTAATGGTAACCTTAAAGCAATAGGAAAGCTTGTTGAAGGAATGGAAGCAACTAAGGTTATTGAATTATTAGAAGGAAATTTATGTGGCATGAAAAATACTAGCTGTGCAGATCAGCTAGCAAAAGCATTAAAGGAGAGATTATAATGAAAAGATTTTTTACATCAGAATCAGTTACAGAAGGACATCCTGATAAGATTGCTGATCAAATTAGTGATGCAATATTAGATGATATTTTAGCAAATGACCCTAATGGTCGTGTTGCTTGTGAAACAATTTGTACTACAGGTATGGTTATGGTATTTGGAGAAATAACTACAAATCATTATGTAGATGTTCAAAAAATAGTAAGAAATACAGTTACAGATATTGGTTATGTTAGAGGAAAATTTGGTTTTGATGCTGATAATTTAGCAGTATTAACCGCAATAGACCCTCAATCTCCTGATATCGCAATGGGTGTTGATGAAAGTGATGATCATGAACAAGGTGCTGGAGATCAAGGAATTATGTTCGGATATGCTTGTGATGAGACCCCTGAATACATGCCATTATCAATTACTCTAGCTCATAAGCTTGCAAAAAGATTAACAGATGTTAGAAAAAATGGAACATTATCATACTTAAGACCTGATGGAAAAACCCAAGTAACAGTTGAATATGATGATGATAAAATTACAAGAATTGATACAATATTAATTTCTACACAGCATTCTCCAGATGTTGATATGGAAACATTAGCTAAGGATATTAAGAAATATGTTGTAGATGAAATTGTTCCTAGTGATTTAGTAGATGAAAATACAAAATTCTTGTTTAATCCAACTGGCAGATTTGTTGTAGGAGGTCCAGCTGGAGATAGTGGTTTAACAGGAAGAAAGATAATTGTTGATACATATGGTGGAGCTGCTTGTCATGGTGGAGGAGCATTTTCAGGAAAGGACCCATCTAAAGTCGATAGAAGTGCTTCATATATGGCAAGATATATTGCTAAAAATATAGTAGCTGCAGGATTATGCAAAAAATGTCAAATTCAACTATCTTACGCAATTGGTGTTGCAGAGCCTACCTCAGTATTAGTAGATACTTTTAATACTTCTATAGTTAGTGAAGAGATAATATCAAATAAGGTTAGAGAATTATTTAATTTAACTCCAAAAGGTATTATAAGAACTCTTGATTTAAAAAGACCAATATATAAACAAACAGCTGCCTATGGTCATTTTGGTAGAACTGATGTTGACCTTCCTTGGGAGCATTTAGATTATGTAGAGGAATTAAAATCATTAATTAAATAAAAAAAAGAATATTGCTTCGGCAATATTTTTTTCATAAATATCTAAATTCTATTTATAATTTATTATTTATGTGCTATAATTCACCTTAAAAAAAGGGTGAGATTATGGGAAATATTTATGTAAAAAATTATAAATCAATATTAAGTTTAGAAGATACAGAATTAGCAATTAAGTTTGTTAAAGATACTTTTGAGGAAAGATTATCTTATTATCTAGATTTAACAAGAGTATCAGCTCCTTTATTCGTAGATCCATTAACAGGATTAAATGATAATTTGAATGGATATGAAAAAGCTGTATGCTTTAATGTTAATCAAACAAATACTCATTTAGAGATAGTACAATCTTTAGCTAAATGGAAAAGAAATGCATTAAATAAATATGGTTTTAAAGGAATATATACCGATATGAATGCAATAAGACCATTTGAGGAATTAGATAATATTCATTCATTATACGTTGACCAATGGGATTGGGAAAAGGTTATTATAAAAGAAGAAAGAAATATTGATTATTTAAAGAAAACAGTTAAAAAGATATATCAAGCTTTAGTGGATACTTCAAATAGATTAGGAAAGAAGTATCCTAGCTTAGTACATATTCTTCCTGAGGATATTACCTTTATTACTTCTTATGAACTAGAAGACTTATATCCAAATTTATCAAGAAAAGAAAGAGAAAATGAAATAGCAAAAAAATATGGTGCAGTATTTTTAATGAATATTGGAGATGATTTAAAGGATGGAAATCCCCATGATGGAAGAGCTGCAGACTATGATGATTGGACTCTTAATGGAGATATTTTATTATGGTATGAGCCTTTAGGAATTGCTTATGAAATTTCATCAATGGGAATTAGAGTAGATAGTAATTCATTAAAATACCAGTTGAAGAAAAAGAATGAAGAATTTAAACTTGATTATCAATATCATCAGGATATTATTAATGATAGATTGCCTCTTACTATTGGTGGAGGAATTGGTCAATCTAGAATGTGCTTATTTATGCTAAATAAGGTACATATTGGGGAAGTTCAAGCATCTTTTTGGCCTGAAGAAGATATTGAGGAATTTAAAAAGCTGAATATTTTTTTATTATAGTATGCAGAAAAATGCATACTTTTTTTTGTTTTTTTAAAAAAAATATAAAAAAAATTTCAAAAAGTTACTATTATTATAGTGAGGTGGTTTTTATGGTATGTGTTAAATGCAAGAAATTATTTTTTATTAATAGGGGTTTTTTAGGTCTATTTAGGGAGGAAAAAGAGTTTTTATGTAATGAATGTTATAAAAAATATCCTATTTCTTTAGGATTTGAGACGATTAGATTTTCTGATTTTGAGGTTGTAATATTATCACTATTTAAGAAAAAATATCCCATAGATTTCAATTGGTATTATAAGGAATATAATCAAATTGTTGAAGCAAATATAAATAGAGAAGGATACAATGTTTTAGTATTAGATTCACTTCTATTAAATCAAAATACTATGGAAACCTTAAATGCATATTGTCATCTTTTTAATAGTAATTTAATAGTTATTTGCTTTTACATAAAAAACTAGTCGAAACTTTTGGTGCGAAATAATTTGTTTTTTTATTATTTAAAATGTATTATTAAATTACACAAGGAGGGAAAAAATATGTTAGTAGGAAAAGTAAAATGGTTTAATAATGAAAAGGGGTATGGCTTTATTGTCAAGGAAAATTATGATGATATATTTGTTCATTATAGTTCAATAATAGATGAGGGCTTTAAAACATTAAATGAGGGACAATTAGTAGAATTTGATTTAATTATTGGCGAAAAAGGTCTACAAGCACAAAATGTTTATAAAATTTAAAATAGTATTGAAAACGCTTTTGATAATTGTTATAATAATGGTGTAAAAGGAGTGATATTTATGAGAATTGAAGTTTTAGGTAAAAATGGTTTTACTCCTTCTGAATCAAATAAAGAGTACGCCATTAAGAAGCTATCTAAACTCGAGCATCTACTTGATGATTATGAGAATTTAAACGCAAGAGTAGTATGTAAGGTTTATAAGAGCTATCATAAGGTTGAGGTTACCATTCCAGCTAAGAATATTATTCTTCGAGCTGAAGTTATGGAAGCGGATTTATATGCAGCAATTGATGGCGCAATTGATAAGCTGGTTAAACAAGTTCGTAGATTTAATGATAAAATTAAGGATAACTTAGGTAAACCTGGTATTCGTCAAGCTTATCCAGAAGAAAAACCTCAAAATATTGTTAGAGGAAAACATGTAAATCTTGAGCCTATGACAAAGGAAGAAGCTTTAGATCAAATGGAATTATTAGGTCATGATTTCTTTGTTTATTTAGATAAGGAAACAAGAAAAACTAATATTATTTATTTAAGAGATGATGGCGATTACGCTATTATTGAAACAGAAACTAAGTAAATTAAAATTGAATATCTATTATTTTTTGCATAAATATGCAATCTAATTGAATTATTATTCAATATATACCCACAATATTATGTGGGTATTTTTTGTGCTTAGAAATTTGCTTTTTTGTTGCAAATTTGATATAAATATAGTATTATAGTATTTGAGATTATAGAATGAATTTAAGTTCTATATTTTTTATTATGGGAATGGTGAGTTAAATGGCATTAAAATTTTTAGATTCTGGTCATAAAGAGTTAAAACGCTGTAGTAAAATTGCTAAAAAAATTTTAGATCTTGATTCTACTATGGCTGCTTTATCAGATGATGAGCTTAAAGCAAAAACTCCATATTTTAAGGAATTATTAAAAAATGGTAAGACTCTTGATGATATTTTAATAGAAGCATATGCAGTTGCTAGAGAGGCTGCATATCGTGTTACAGGAATGAAAGCCTACGAGGTACAATTAATTGGTGGTTGTGCAATTCATGGTGGAAATATTGCTGAAATGAAAACTGGTGAAGGTAAAACACTTACAGCGGTAATGCCAGCATATTTAAATGCATTAACTGGTGAAGGAGTTCACATTGTTACAGTTAATGAATATTTAGCTGGACGTGAAGCAAATGGTGAAATTGGTGATATTTATCGTTTCTTAGGATTAACAGTGGGTCTAAATTTAAGAGAACTTGATCGTCAACAAAAGCGTGAATGTTATTCATGTGATATTATATATTCTACAAACTCTGAATTAGGATTTGATTATTTAAGAGATAATATGGTTCCTAATTATAATGAGGTTACCCAGCTTAAGGGATTAAACTATGCAATTATAGATGAGGTTGACTCTATTTTAATTGATGATGCAAGAACACCATTAATCATTTCTGGTCCTACAAAAGATGATAATGGTTTATATGAAAAGGCTGATAGTTTTGTTAAGGCATTAAAGGAAGATGATTATGAGATTGATATTGAATCAAGAACTATTTCATTACTTCCTAGTGGAGTTGAAAAGGCTGAAGCATTTTTCCATATTGATAATCTATATGATATTGAGCATGTATCAATTGTTCATAGAATTAATAACGCCTTAAAGGCAGTTTATATTTTTGAAAATGGTAAGGAATATGTTGTAATGGACGGGGAGGTATTAATTGTTGATGCCTCAACTGGTCGTATTCTTAAGGGACGTCAATTCTCTGAAGGCTTACATCAAGCACTAGAGGCTAAAGAAGGCGTAGAAATTAAGAAAGAAACTATTACAGTAGCTACTATTACATATCAAAATTTCTTTAGAATGTATAAAAAACTATCTGGTATGACAGGTACTGCTAAGACTGAAGAAGAGGAATTTAGAGATATTTATAATATGTATGTTGTAGAAATCCCTACAAATAGACCTGTTATACGTATTGACGCACCAGATTTATTATTCTTAACCCCTGAATTTAAATTCAAGGCAATGATTGAAGAAATTAAGGAACGTCATTCAAAGGGACAGCCAATTCTAATTGGTACTGCGAATGTTGAAACTTCTGAGCATGTTCATAGATTACTTGAAAAAGAGCATCTACCTCATGAGGTATTAAATGCTAAAAATCATGAACGTGAAGCTGAAATTGTAGCTCATGCTGGTGAACTTGGCGCTATTACTTTATCAACAAACATGGCTGGACGTGGTACAGATATTAAACTTGCACCTGGTGTTGCTGAATTAGGTGGTTTAGCTGTATTAGGTACTGAAAGATTTGAATCTCGTCGTATTGATAATCAGTTAAGAGGTCGTTCTGGTCGTCAGGGAGATCCTGGTTATTCTAGATTCTTTATTTCTACTGAGGATGAATTAATTCAACGTTTTGGTGGAGATTCATTTAAGAATAGATTAGCATATATTATTCATATGATGAATGAGGGCGATGAATCATTGCCACTAGAGAATAAGATGCTTACAAAAATGGTTACAATGGCTCAAACAAAAATTGAAGGAATTAATTATGATTCGAGAAAAAATATTTTAAAATATGATGATGTTGTTCGTAAGCAAAGAGAGACTTTCTATAAGGAACGTCAAGAGGTTGTAAAGGCAGAACATCTTAATGAACTATTAAAAAAACTAATGTATTCTGCAATTGATAATAAGGTTGAAGAATATATTACTACAGCAGAAAAATTTGATGATGAGGAATTAACTAAAATTTTTAATGAAAGAATTTTTGGAAATAATTTATTATCAGTTGATGTTATTCGTAGTTATGAAGATGATCAGGATATTATTAAATACATATATGAAACTGCAACAAGTGATTTAGATAATAGATTAAATGAAGCAAAGGAACAATTAAAAACAATTATTCCTAATGAAGCATATCAAGAAAATCCTAATATTCTTGAAGAACAAATGCAATTATTTATTAAAAGAATCATTCTTCCAATTTTAGATAAGAATTGGAGAGAACATATTGATGATATGCAAGGCTTGCGTCAAGGAATTCATCTTCAATCTTACGCTCAAACAAATCCATTAGAACTTTATCAAAGAGAAGGTTATAATAGATTTGAAAAGCTAAATAAGAAAATGAATGAAGAAATTCTTATCACTGCAATGCATGCAAGAATTAGAGTTCAAAGAGTAGTTGAAGAACCAAAGGATGATTCAATGAAGGGCCTTCGTACAAACCAAGATTTATCAACAGTAAATAAAAAATCACCTGTAAGAAAGGCAATTAATGATCCATTTGCAGGCTGTACACCAAATCAACCATGTCCTTGTGGAAGTGGTAAGAAATTTAAATTCTGTCATGGATTAAATAGATAATTATTTTAGGTAGATGGCATCATCTACCTATTTTTTTGGGAGGAAATATGAAAAATAGGAAAAAACTTAATATGGTTAACTTTATATTTTTTGTAGTAGCAATAGGATTTGCAGTATTATCCATTATTTTTAAAACCAATCAAGCATTAATGCTTACCTTTATATCCATTGCCTTTGTATTTATTATTATGACAGTTATAATAGAAAAAATGATAAAAAATATAGACAAAGAGTATGAACAAAAGCTTGAAAAGGAATGGGAAAAAGAGAAGCAAGAAGCTTTTCTAAAAGTTGAAGAATACTCTTCATTTAGTGAAAGATTTTCATTGATGAATTCACTAATTAAAAACGAAATAATAGAAATTGATTTACTTGTGAAAAAATATAATCTTAATTATGATTTTGACTTTGTATTTGAGGATAAATATTATGATTTTATCATTGAAGGAAGCATATCTAAAAGAAAAAAATTTTATCTTTCATTTTCAACAGAAAATGATCATTGGACATTAATCCTTAATAACACTAATAAAGATATAGTTTTAAAAAATGAAACTAATAAAGAAATAATTGAATTAATTGTTAATGATATTAATAAATCTTTTAATAAAAATTAATATATAAAAATAGTGAGTGCCATGACACTCACTATTTTTAATGTTAATGTTTAAAAAATTTAAAATATTAATTTTACGCTTATTGTATTATTTTTTTTATCCAATTATCAATAGATTTCATTTGTTCATCAGTATGAAACCAATGCTCTGCTTTTTGTAATAGTAAGGCTAGCGTTAATTTTTTCTTTAAATTTATAGATTGTGTTATATGAAGCTAATTTATCATATTCTCCATATAAAATATATGTTGGAATTTTCCAAATTATGGGAGTATTTCTGAGATAGCATAAATAATCCCATGATATAGTTTCACCAAATGAAGTAGTTATTTCTTTTTTGTTTTTAAGTTCATTTTCCTTTATATTTAAATCTCTCATCATATCTAATATTAATGTTTCCATATCTACTATTGGAGAGATAAAAAATGCTTTTGAAATTTTCTTTTCAAAAAAACCATACATTGCTAAAAAGGCTCCTATACTATTAGCAATTAGAATAATTTCATCATATTTTTCTTTTATAGAATCGAAAAAAAGAGTAAATTCAATTTTAGCTTCCCAAGGTGTTTTTGCTTTATAATCAAAACCAATAACATCATATTCTATAAATAGTGATTTATAATGATTGGCCTCATTAATATTTCCTCCTTTTCCATGTACATAAATAACAAGTTTTTTCATAGTGATAACATCCGTTCAACAAAACCTATAAAACTCTATAATACTATAGTTTTTTTGTTTGCTTCCTTATTCAACGAGCCCTGTTTTGCAATAAAACAGTTGGTATTTA
>JBGVLG010000118.1:0-16826 GCA_045124155.1 Anaeroplasma sp. | reverse complement strand
TTTTGTAAAATCAGATCTTTTATACATAAATAATCACCACTATTCTATACTTAATTATACCACAAAAAGAGAAAAAAGTATAGAAAAAAACTATACTTTTATCATTAATTTATATTGAATCTGTCAGCTGCTGATTACCCTTATAGCCACCACTTTTTTCAATTAGCTCTTGAAGTGAAGTACCAATACGAACACGATAATTAGATGGATACATAATTCCATCTCCTGTAATTGTAAAATTACGCTTTAAAACCGGGATATTATATCTAATAGCTTTATATAAACCTACAATTGTAGAAACATTAAACACCATAACTCCTAGCTTTGCAGGTAATACTCCAGCTGGCACCTCAATACCAATACCAGATTTTATACATTCAATTTCCCATCCTTGAGGATAGTAATTACCAACTTTTTTTAACTTCAACATTTAAATCAGGAAATCTTAATTTAGCTGATGTTAAGCAATCATATAAATCGTGATATTTACTCTTAATACAAATTACAGCACGCTTTGCACCAAAAGCCTGTATTGCATATTCAATACCCTTATAAATGCGGAAGGGATATTCCATAATTAATCTATGGTCAGCAGAAATATATGGTTCACATTCTACTGCATTAATAACAATTGTATCAATTGGATCTGTTGTTTGAAATTTAATATAAGTAGGGAAGGAACTTCCTCCTAATCCTACTAATGCCATATCCTTTGTAATTTGAACAAAATCTTCTCTAGTAAGCTTACTAATTTCTTCTGGAGTACGTTCTTTTGCAGTTTCAACCAATACATACTCCTTGTCATTTTTCACTTTAATAAACTCTACTAAACGCCCATTTCTATGAAATTTCTTTACTATTCCTTCTACTGTACCACTAACAGTTGAATGAATAGGTTATTCAAAAAAAGGTCCCTTTCTTAATCCAATTTGTTGAGCTACCTTAACATAATCACCAGGCTTTACAAAAACCTCACCCGAATTGCAACGAGCATTAGTAACTGCATAATAGGTATAATCGGGGTCTACATAACGAATGGTTGGCAAACTATTCGTTAATCTTCTAGTATTCTCGATTTCTCTTGTTTTCGCAATCATTTCTCCACCTCTTTTATAATATTTTTTGCAACAATCATCTTTGATACTCTATCATCCATTGCACGCTTTAAAATCAACTTATATGCTTCATCTTCAGTTAAAGAATATTTTTTCATTAATAATAGCTTAGCCTTTTTAACTAAGCGTTCCTCTTCCATTTTATTTTTTAGTTCAATAAGCTCAGTTTCTAAACTACATATTATTTTAGTATTTTTTTCCATTAATGGAATTATTTCATTAATAGATGATAAATATTTATCACTCATCATATGAAAATATGAAGAATTAATAGCATTATATAAAAAACCATATTCCAAATTATTAGAAACATAAATAACAATATATTTTTTCATAGAAATTAGCATATCAATACATTGATAATTTTTATTTAAAAAGCTTGAATGAATAATTATATAATTAGTATTATTGCTTATAGCATAGCTATAAAGCATGTGATTATTAATATTTGGATATACTAGCATATATTCATTTTTATTAATAGTCAATTCTAAATTTCTATTAAAAATAGAATCCATTGAAAAGATAAATAATTTTTTCATATACACCCCATTGTGTAATAATTAATTTAATCCTCTAAATATGGATGTTTTTTCATCAATTCACATACTTCATTTTTAATTCTATCAAGTATTTCTTGATTATCCTTATTTCTTAATGCTTCATTAATAAATCCTGCAACAAGCTTCATTTCATCTTCCTTAAAGCCTCTTGTTGTTATAGCTGCAGTACCTAATCTTATACCTGAGGTTACAGTAGGCTTTAAAGTATCATGAGGTATAGCATTTTTATTACAAGTGATATTTACAGAATGAAGAATGTTTTCTGCTTCCTTACCAGTAACTCCACTTGTAGAATAAACATCAACTAAAATTAAATGATTATCAGTACCACCTGAAACAATATTATATCCTAATTTTTTAAGTTCATCTGATAATACCTTACAATTTTTTATTATTTGAGAAGCATAATCTTTAAATGAAGGTTCTAAAGCTTCTTTAAAAGCTACTGCTTTAGCAGCAATAATATGCATTAATGGACCACCTTGAATTCCTGGGAATACTGAGGAATTAATTTTCTTAAATAAATCCTTATTATTTGTAAGAATTAAGCCGCCTCTAGGTCCTCTTAAAGTCTTATGAGTAGTTGAAGTTACAATATCTGCATATTCACAAGGATTAGGATGTAATCCTGCCGCAACAAGTCCCGCAATATGAGCCATATCTACAATTAAATAAGCACCAACCTCATCAGCAATTTCTCTAAATTTTTTGAAATCTATAATTCTAGAATAAGCAGAAGCTCCAGCTACAATCACATTAGGATGTATTTCACTAGCTATTCTTCTTACTTCTTCATAATCAATATAACCATTATCATCTAAACCATAATTATAAGCTTGATATAAATTACCACTAAAGCTTTTTGAATATCCATGAGTTAGATGACCACCTGCATCAAGTGACATTCCTAATATAATATCACCTGGCTTTAAAATAGCATTATAGGCTGCCATATTAGCAGTAGAGCCTGAATGAGGCTGAACATTAGCATATTTTACATTAAATAATTTACAAGCACGTTCAATTGCGATATTTTCAACAATATCAACATATTCACAGCCACCATAATACCTTTTACCACTATAACCCTCAGCGTACTTATTAGTAAGGATACTACCCATAGCCTCTAATACTGCTTTAGAGACAAAATTTTCAGAGGCAATAAGCTCAATATGAGTACGCTCTCTATTAAGCTCTTCGCTAATTGCATTAAAAATTTCTAAATCTTCATTAATTAAATTCATTGTATCTCTCCCAAAAATAAATAAATTTACTTCTATTTAAAATTATATCACTACAAATTAAAATAAGAAATAATTTTTATATATAAAAAATAAAATTATTACAGAGCGTTGACAAAGTAATGAACGCTTTTTTTACTTTTCTCTCTTAAATTGATATGTGTTAATTCTAAAATGCATTTCTCGATTCGTTAAAGAGCATGTTTACTTTTAAAAAGCAAAAAAATAGAACTACCTCTATTAAAAAAGGTAGTTTGTCAACAAGTTGAATATATTAGACATTTTCTTTTCAAATACTTTTCTATTTAATCATCCTAAATAATTACTTCATTTTTTTCTCAAATCACCCACGCAGAAGCCCATCTCGAGTTTAATGACTTAAGTCAAAAGATTCTAATAACATCTCCCGTTTGAAATTGTAATTGCTTATATATTTCTAATATAGCGAGTATTCCTTCCTTCGCCCAGCTTTATAATCTTATTTTCCTTAATCATCTTAGATAAAACACTTTCGATAGTAGTTACAGATACATCAGGTAAAATATCGCTGATTTCTTTTTTGGAAATAGGTAATACACTATTTAATATAGTTGCTTCGATTCTTGATGTTTTATTTATCTTTTTACTGTTTACTGTTGCAAATCTTTTATCAAGTTCCTTATAACATGCAAATAAAGTCATCAAAAAGTTTTCTACAAAGCAAAAGTAATCATTTTGATTTTCATGCCATGAAATAGAAGATTTCCTCAAAGCCTCGTAATAATAGCCTTTGGTTTTATTAATTTGTTCTTCAAATGAGATATATTTTCCAGCATCAAAACCAGCTTTATATAATAATAAAAGAGTCAGTAATCTTGACATTCTACCGTTACCATCTGAAAATGGATGGATACATAGAAAATCTAAAATTACGCATGGAATTAATAATAGTTGATTGATATTAGGATTATCTCTAGCATCTATATATGCAAGAACTAATTGTTCCATAGATGGCTTTGTCTCAAAATCTGGAACAGGAGAAAATCTAACACTACGAGTTCCATCTTGCTTTATTTCCATAATAACATTGTCGTTTGTTTTATATTTTCCAGCATCTGTTGGCTTTGCAGTACGAAGTAATATTTCATGAAAAGATAAAATATTAGCTTCTGATATACTTAATCTATCATGTGCTGTATGAATCATATTCAAAACATCACGATATCCTGCGATTTCTTCCTCATTATGATTTAATGGTGCACTGCTTTTGTTAACAATTTCATTTATTCTTTCATCAGTTGTTAAAATTCCTTCAATTGCATTAGATCCTTTAACAGATTGAACAATAGCTATTTTTTCTAATTCGGTAAAAATATTTGGAAATTTTTCTTTTCTGCCATCGTTACTACTTTTCATTGAATATATGCTTGTTAGCACATTTATCAAATTACCTGGAATTTTATTTAATTCTAAAAACGAATAATCATATTTTCTCATTTTATCAACCTTCTTCTGCATATATTTTAACGTTTTTTATGCACATATTCAATTGTTATATGCATATTTTTTGTCATTTTATATGCATTATAGCATTTGCTAATGCGTAATTACGCATACAATAATTAAAATAATTACTTTTTCTTTTTAAGTCTAACCTGTAATTGTCTCAATGGGAAATTTTTCAAAGTTAATAAAAACTTAAAATACTATTTCTCATTTAAATTTCTTTCTATATACTCTATTAATTCTTCAATATTAAAGTCAATAGTAAAATGAACTAATCATTCCGAATAGTTTTTTCATAACTTTCTTCTCCTTTTTTTATAAAATTTTAAAAACTCAAATAGATTTTTTGTTATTATTAAATATTTATTATCATTTTTAAACATTCCAGAACAATCTTGGCATTATTTTGACACATGTAGAAGTAATAAAAAACACTACTTAAATTATTCTAAGTAGTGCTTAATATTAAATCCTATTTACATTGATTCATGAATTGTACGACTAATAACATCATCTTGTTGTTCCTTAGTTAGCTTAATAAAATTAACAGCGTAACCAGAAACACGAATTGTTAATTGAGGGTACTTTTCTGGATGTGCTTGTGCATCTAGTAATGTTTCTCTATTAAAAACATTAACATTTAAATGATACCCACCATCATTTACATAAGTATCAAGCATTTGAACTAAATTATCTACTCTTTGTGACATAAAATACCTCCTAATTAAGAATCATTCTTAATAATTTAATTATATTATATATTTATATATATTTCAAGTAACAAAAAATGGTATTTTAATTCAATTTTAAATATGATACCCATTCAATATCTAATGTTTTATTAGAGGCAGTCTCACTAGGACGTTCAAGCCATCCTACAGTCGCATTATTCTCACAATAATAATTCATATATATTCTTGCTTCTGATGTAGGGCTCTTATCAACAATATATACAGGCTTTGAATCTACAAAATAAATAATATTATCTTTATTCCATCTAAAACCATAAGTATGATATTCCTTACTTGAATCAAAACCTAAATTATAATTATATTTATGCTCTCCATTTCCTTTAATAGAATAATTAAAGGTTACACTGGTTGTATCATTACCATTAAATAGTATCTCAATACCTTCTTTAGCTTGATTATCATTATTTCCAATATAAGTAAAGAAAGAAGATCTAATCCCTGATTCATCTACAGCTTTTAATGATATAGCATAATCACCATAACTATATAAATCATTGCTGTGATATTCTCCTCCATAATATGGAGTACCTCCATAATTATTAGGATTATCAGTTATTTGTAATGATAAAGTGTTATTTTCCTTAAATAGTACATTATCTTCATTCCAGGCTATATTAATTAAACCTTTATTAATAAATCCATCAGAAGCCTCAAATGAATCTATATTCGAATTCAAAAAAGATTCTTGAACTTTTAAATCAGGAGTATCATCAGGTATATATATTTTAGGACCACATGAAGAAAGAATAAGTACTGATAATAGGCTAATAGGATATATGAAATATTTTTTCATAAATTACCCCTTTCTAATAATTTATAATGCTCCAAAATAATATAGTAAGCCTATTCCTGTACCTAATAATAATGAAGCAATATAAATAATAAAATTATTCATTCTAATCTTAAAATTTCTTTGATAGATTACATATAAAAAATATGAACCTATAACAACTAATATGTATAAAACAATAAAATAATTAGCTAATGTATATATTGAAAGAAATACTTCAGCAATTGGAATTATTGTTTTATATCCAAACCAACTAGTTGATTTTTGTGAAATATTTTCAGGCATTTCACTATAAATATCTTTAAAATAAATGATTACAAAAATAATAGAAATAATAAAATAAACAACAATTGAAATACAAGCATTTGTTATTGTATATGAGTCAATAAAATTTCCTAAACTTTTTTCATTGAAAATATAACAAAATGTAAAAAATGGAGAATACATAAAATAATTCCAAGCGTGTATTACATCAACTGAATTTCTAACAACACTAACAACAAACTCTAGAATAACTGCATAAAATAATAAAAATATAATACCATCAAATATTGTATTCGCTCTAGTATAAACAAAAATAACAATAGTATAGATTATCAAACCTAATAGTAATAATAGAAAATAAAAACCAATAAAATAAGAATAATCATAGAAATTTGCTTTAACTGCTATCCATACTAATAGTACACCATAAGATATAGTAAATGGTATTACTATTTGAGATATACCTATAATATATCTTGATAAATGAATTTTACTTCTTTTAATTGGCATTGAATATAAGGAATCGATATTTGTTTTATTCATTTTAAATGAAAATTCACAAATAGGTACAATAGTAGCTAAAACTACCATAAATATGGCAGGCATTGAAATTGGAGCGTAGTATATGCTTCCATTATATTCAAATGAATAATTAAGAAGTACTGATATTGTAACAGCAAGTAGTATTAAAGTTAATATAGAAATGTTTAATAATCTTCTTTTAAAATAATATTTTAGAAGTCTTCTCATTTTAAGAAACCTCTCTTTTCCACCTCAATAATAAATAATTCCTCAAAATCAATAGCTATTTCATCAATTAAAATAGGATTTAAAGGTTTTAGTTTTTCTTCAA
Organism: Anaeroplasma sp.; assembly: GCA_045124155.1. GTDB lineage: Bacteria > Bacillota_I > Bacilli_A > Acholeplasmatales > Anaeroplasmataceae > Anaeroplasma. The sequence goes on along the minus strand of JBGVLG010000118.1, from coordinate 9,763 downwards.
CTGTTTCTAAATCAGATAAAGTAATAAGCTTAATAATTCTTTTTGTTTGAACATAACTAACCATTTCAAACGGAATATCTTGAACTGATATTTCTTCATTAAATGCTATTTGATATTTATGATATTTATTGACATCTTCGGTAATTACACCCATAGATACAATATGTTTATCATCTAATAATGCATAAGAATCACAAAATTCCTCTAATTCTTTTAAAGAATGAGATGAAACTAAAACTGTAGTATTTTCTTCTTCTACTAATTTCATTATTTCTTTTTTAAAAAATAATCTTGATAATGGATCTAATCCATCAAAAGCTTCATCTAATAATAAATATTTAGGCTTTATAGCTAAAGCTAAAGCTATAAATACTTGGCGCTTCATTCCCTTTGAATAGGTAATAATCGGCTTTTTTAAGGGAATATCATAATGCTCTAGATATTCTAAATATAAAGCCTGATCAAAATTATAAAATATCTTATAAAAATCAATTAAGCTAATTGGAGTTTGATTCATACCAAAAAACGGTTCATCGGGTAATAAAAACATTTTTCTTTTAGCATTCTCATTTTCATATACCTCTTCACCATCAATTAAAATACTACCAGCATCTTTTTTTAATATTCCTGTTATTGTTCTTAATAAAGTTGATTTACCAGCACCATTAATACCAACAAGACCCATTATAGAGCCTTCTTCTATAGTTAAATTAACGTTATTTAAAACATTAAAGCTTCCAAATGATTTCATTAAATTCTTTATCTCAATCATTAGAATATACCTCTTTTACTGCAATAATTAATTCTTCCATTGATACTCCTATATTTTTAAGCTTTAATATTTCATTTAATAAATCTTGCCTAATATATATAGTATCTTTAGATGTTTTTACATATGCTCCCTTTTTAGGAATAATATCAACATATCCTTTATTTTCTAAAATAGAATAAGCTTTTTCTACTGTATTAGGATTTACTCCTAATTCTAAAGCTAAATTTCTACATGAAGGTAGCTTATCTGATTCTTTATATATACCTAAATTTATATATTTGATTATTTCTTGAACAATTTGTTCATATAAATTATTAGTTCCTTTAAAATTAATATTCATTAGTATCACCTGTATTATCTGTACTATGATTATTTTACTCCATTTTTATATTATAATCAATAGATATAGCAATGTTAGCATTTGATATAATAAAAATTTGAAGTATTTTGGAGTTTTATATAAATATAAACTAATAATATATAAGATTTTGAATAAAATTAAGTATAATGACAATACTAAAAATGGTGATGTGAATGAAAAAAAAGATATTTTCTATTATATTTATAATTAATGGGTTATATTATTTATTTGCTGAGTTTCTAAGTATATTAGCTACTAAAAATGAACTAAATTCTTATGCTAAAAATACTATTAGTGAATTAGGTAGCCCCACATCACCTTTATATAGATTAATGAATAGTGCTTTTATTATTACAGGCATTTTATTCATGCTTGCGTATTCATTTTTATTTAAGAATATGAATAAGACTAAGAAAATAATTGGCTTTTTATTAGCCTTAATGCTTTCAATAGGATCTATAATGGTAGGATTATTTCATAGTGTTGAAATAACTACAAATCCTCTTCACCAAATAGGTACTATTTTAGTATTTTCTGGTGGAAATTTACTAATATTATTTATAGGTTTATTTTATAATGATAAAACCCCATATGCCAAAATGTGTACTATAATGGGTACCTTAGGCTTATGGGGTGGAATTATGGTTATTATTTCAACTATAAGAGGATATACTAAATTCATTCCCATATTAGAAAGAACTACAGTATATCCAATTATATTTTTTCAAATAATAACTGGGATTTATTTTTTAATTATCGAAAATCAGAAATCTTTAAATTAATACATTTCTTGAGAAGCTTCTGGCTTCTTATTTTCTTTTATTGGGGCCACTGCACACTCAGTAGTAATAAACATCTGGGCAATAGATGCAGCATTTAATAGAGCACTACGAGTTACCTTAGTTGGATCAACAATACCTGAATCTAATAAATTAACCCAAATGCCATTTTTAGCATCAAAACCAACTCCATCATTCATTGTTAATTGTTTTTCTACAATATATTTTCCATCATATCCTGCGTTTTCAGCAATTTGATATAGTGGTTCAGTTAAAGCATCAAGAACAATTCTAATTCCTTTTTCAACATCTGGAATTTCAGAAGAAATAGTATCCTTTATTTCATTATAAACTGAAGCTAATGCTTCTCCTCCTCCTGAAACAATACCTTCTGCTAATGCAGCACGAGTAGCATTAAGAGCATCTTCTAAACGAAGCTTCTTTTCTTTTAATTCTGTTTCAGTTGTAGCACCTACCTTAATTAATGCAACACCATTAGTTAAGCCTGCAATTCTCTTTTGGAAATTCTTCTTTTCATAATCGCTCTTGCATTCATTCATCTTTGATCTAATATCATTAATTCTTTCTTCTAAGGAATTCTTATCTCCTTTACCTTCAATAATAGTAGTTGAATTCTTTTCAACAATTACCTTTTTAGCAACTCCTAAATCCTCAATAGAAATATCCTTTAGATTCATTTGTAAATCCTTTGAATAGAATACAGCACCAACAAACATAGCCATATCCTTTAATTGCTCACATCTATCATCACCAAATCCAGGTGCTTTTGTAGCAACCACATTAAAGGTACCACGAAGCTTATTTAAAATAATTGTAGATACTGCCTCTTGTTCAATATCATCTGCAATTATTAATAAAGGCTTTCTAGATTGAACAACATTTTCAAGTACTGGTAAAATATCTTGAATTGAAGATATCTTTTGATCTGTAATCAAAATATAAGGATTTTCTAGAGTAATTGAAGTTTTTGATTCATCCTCAAGCATATATGGAGAAATATATCCCTTATCATATCTTAAGCCATCAGTCATTTCTAATTTAGTTTCAAAGCTCTTTGATTCATCTACATTTATAATTCCCTCATGACCAACCTTTTCAATTGCATCAGCAATTAAGCTACCAATTTCTTTAGATCCAGATGAAATTTCAGCTACATTTGCAATATCCTTTTTATTATTAATAGTTTTAGTTTTCTTTAATAAAGCATCACTAACCTCTTTAGTAGCAATTTCAATTCCTTCTCTCATTAATACTGGATTAGCGCCTTTATCTAAAGCCTTAATTCCATTATGAATCATCGCACTAGCAAGTACTGTTGCGGTAGTAGTACCATCACCAGCCTCATCATTTGTATTATTTGCAGCCTCATATACTAATTTAGCTCCCATATTTTCAAATGCATCATTAAGTTCAATTTCTTTAGCAATCGAAACACCATCATTTGTAATAAGTGGAGAACCATATCCTTTATCTAATACAACATTTCTTCCTTTAGGTCCTAAAGTAATCTTAACAGCGTCATTTAAATAATCAACGCCTCTAACCATTGATGTTCTTGCATCTTTACCATATTTTATCATTTTTGCCATATTTCATTACCTCTATTCCATAATTGCAATAATATTATCTAGTGAAGTAACAATATACTTTTCACCATTTTCTTCTATTTCATCAGTAGAATAAGATTTGTAATAAACTTTATCTCCTACCTTAACTGGCATTTCAACCTTAGTACCATCAGCTAAAATTCCATTTCCCACCGCAACAACAGTTGCGTATTTTGTTTCTTCTTTTTTAGTAGTTAATACAATACCACTATTTGTAGTTTGATTAACTAATTCCTTTTTTAGTACTACATTGTTAAATAATGGTTTCATTTTATCATCCTCTTTTTTAAATATTAGCACTTTCTTATATCGAATGCTAATTATATTATAGTCATAGATTTTAGCATTGTCAATAATAGAGTGCCAAAAAATATTTCAATTTGGACAAAATGCTTATTTTTGTCCAATAATAAAAACCTCACCATTATAGTGAGGTAATATTTAATAAATTAACTTCCAGTAGATTCATATCTTCTTTCAAAGAAATTCCAAATATTAATTGATAAGAATAATAGTAATATAGCTGCTGCTATAATAATTAAACTTAAAATATATGGATTCCATGAAGAAAAACCTAAAAATATTTCAACTGGAAATGAAATAAATATTGCAAAAGGCAAAATAAATGTTAATAATCCTTTAATAATAGGATGATAAATACCAAGTGGATATTTAGTATAACTAATAAAATTATAAATAATTTGTAATAAAGGACCAGAAGATTTAATTTTAAATGCAAATGATGCAAATATTATTTTAAGTGATGAAATAATTATTGCTCCAAATATAATTGCTACAATAAATAATATTATATTACCAAAGCTAAATAAAATATTAACCTCAGGTCTTAATCCACATATAATAAGCATTACAACACCAACAATTAATTCACCAAATGCTTCAGTTTGAAAGGTTTCAGAAATTACTAAAAACAAAGTGGGTGCCGGTCTTAAGAATAATGAATCTAAAGAACCATCCTTAACCCTTCTATAAGCAACAAGCCATAATTCATCAGTAATTAGATGATCTAGTGCTACAGGAAGCATCGTAAAGCCATACAAAAAGCCTATTTCCCAAGCACTCCAAATATAGCCTTCACTAGTTTTTAATTCTGGTATAGAATTAACTATAAAATAAATTGATAATATTGAACATACATTACTAAATAAGAATGAAAATAGATTAATATAGCTACTTTTTCTATATTCAAGCTTACTAATAATACTTCTTTTAATTGATACTAAATATAATTTTAAATATCTCATATTTTAGCCTCCTTGAACTGTAACCTTTTTAGAGGCATGTGAAAATATAATCTTATTAATACATTCTAATATTATTAACCATAATATCGCAAGTCCTAGTGATTTTATTGTTTCTAAATAATCACTAGTGACTCTGTATTCTCTTAATAGAGCTAATACTGGATTTTGAATTAAACAAGCAAATGGCATATAATTTACAATAATGCTAGCATCAAAATCACCAAATTTAAAAAATGCTAAAGGTAATAAAGAACCACCAAAGAATGCTTGAATTACTTGCTTAAGCTGACTTAATCCCCAACCACTCGAAGTATAAAAACACAATATTCCAAAAAAATAATCAATCGCATCAGCAATTAAAATACCCAATATTTGTAATATAAAAAACATAAATATAGAAAATAGCATACTAGGAATACTAATAAATGGAATATATCCTAAAATAGAAAATACTACATATGCGATAATATATAATGGTAATCCTAATATTAAAAATGGAGTAAATACTAATCCTAAATTCATGAATGAAAATTTAACTCTATAGCTAATAGGCTTAGTAAAAGCCATACAAATAGTACCTTTTTGTATATCTTGGTTAATACTCCATAAGGTTTCTCCAGGAAAATTAACAAAAGATAAAATATTTACAAAAACAAAATAAGCTATAATACCTTGAAAGGTAAATCCATTAATTACTGGATTAGTTGAGGAGCTATATACTGCATTCCATAAAAAAATAATGCATAATACATTTAATATAGTTACTAAAAACCAAAATAATAATGCTGATTTATATGCCATTGCATTCATAGACCCAGCTTTAAAAAAGGGAATATATTTTTTAAGCATTAATTACCACCAGCCTCATTAAGAATATTTTTTACCACATCCTCTAAGGATATTTCAGTAATCTTTAAATCAACTGCGCGAAGAGTATGGAATATATAATCAACTACTTCTTCCAAATTGATATTATCTGCATTAAATTTAATTATTAAATTATCAATAGTCTTCTCATAGCTCACTCTATTATCAAAGGTATTAAATTCTATATTATCTAAATTAGTAGAATAGCTAATGATTATAGTTCTTAAATCACCAAATTTCTTTTTAATATCTACAATAGATCCGTCATATATAATATTACCCTTTTCTATCATAATAATTCTATCACATAATGTTGATATGTCATCCATATCATGTGTTGTAAGTATAACTGTAGTATTATATTTTTTATTCATTAATTTTATAGCTTCTCTAATCTTATCCTTAACCCAAATATCTAAACCTATTGTTGGCTCATCTAAGAATAATATCTTTGGATTATGAAGCCAAGCCGCAGCTAAATCAGCTCTCATTCTTTGACCTAAAGATAGAGTTCTAACTGGCTGATTCATGTAAGAATGTAAATCTAAAGCTTCATCAAGAAATTCCATTCTTTCTTTATAATCCTCATCACTTATTAAATAGATTTCTTTTAATACCTTAAATGTCTCTATAACTGGAATATCCCACCATAATTGAGTTTTTTGTCCAAATACTACTCCTATATCCTTAGCTACTTCTTTACGCTTTTTATAGGGCTCCAATCCATTAATATAAACATGTCCACCTGTTGGAGTTAATATACCACACATCATTTTTATTGTTGTAGATTTTCCGGCACCATTAGAGCCAATATATCCAACTATTTGTCCATCAGGAATTTCAAGAGAAATATCATTGACTGCGATTGTTGTAGTATATTTCCTTGAAAATAATGTTTTTAGCATTCCTTTAAGCCCTTCTTCCCTAATAGGCTTATAGAATTCTTTTCTCAAGTTTTCTAATTTAATCATTTTTTACCTCCCAATAAGATAATAATATTAAATTAATGATAGATATTTGTATTAGAAATTATATCACAGTTTTTTAACAAGTCAAATGCATGTATCATGTCAAGCATAGATTATTCTTTATAAATTTTATTGTTTGTTCCTAAAATTCCTGTTAAAGCAGCTACTATAATTTATCTTAATGATAAGAGAATGAGTTATGGTTTTAGTTAATAAAAAAGTTCTATATTACAAATAATTTATTGATGAACTTGTTGGTATCATATGATACAATAAAGTTAAGAAGGTGTTGAAATGGATTATAATATAGGCGAAGATATGAAAATAGTTAGAGAACTATTAAATATAACTCAAGAAGAACTTGCAAATGCAATAGAAGTTGAAACATTAACAATTAAAAGAATTGAAAATGGTATAACTAGAACTTCCAAAAGAACTCATGATTTGTTTTATGATTTTGTCTATAAGAAGAAAATTTATTTAAATAAAATTAAGGAAATGTTTTATAAAGAAGAATTAACAAATGAGATATTATTATTTCATGGAGCTAAGTCAGCTATATTAGGTGATATAAATATAAGTAAATCAAGGAAAAACAATGATTTTGGTCAAGGGTTTTATTGTAGTGAGTCATATGAGCAATCAGCTTCATTTGTTGAAAATTTTGAAAATTCATCAGTCTATTATTTTTCATTTAACACTTCAAATTTAAAATGTATGAAGTATGATGTTAATAGTGAATGGATGTTAACAATATCTTATTTTAGAGAAACACTAAATGAATACAAAGACTCTTATGATATTAAAAAATTAATATCTAAATTAAATAATATTGATTATGTTATTGCTCCTATTGCAGATAATAAGATGTTTAGAATTATAGATTCTTTCATTAATGGAGAAATAACGGATGAACAATGTAAGCACTGCCTTGCAGCTACAAACTTAGGATATCAATATGTGTTATTAAATGATAAAGCTATTTCAAATTTAAAAATGTTAGAACGCTGTTATTTATCTAATGAAGAAAGAAGAAATTATAAAAGAATTAAAATAGAAGATAATAAAATAAGCGAAGATAAAGTAAAACTTGCTAGAATTCAATATAGAGGAAAGGGTCTATATATAGACGAAATATTAAAATGAAAACAATGGATAATAATGGATTAATACTATGTGATATACAATCTGAATTATTTGAAAATTCATTAACTTTAGATTGTAGCACTGAAATTTTTATACGTAGATTTATGAATTCAAAAATTGTTAAACAATTTGATTCTTGCCAACTATTAGATGATACTTTGACAATAATTGATATTTATGAACAATTAGATGCTGAATATGGTAAAACCTCATATGGAAGTGTAAAGTATTCAAAAGATGAATTATATTGGATAGGACATTTATATAGATATTTTTGCTACACTTATGAAATATCTTCAAAGCAAGCTTATAAGATAATTAAACCAAAAGAGCTAAGAAGTTTATTTCTGGCTTATCATACATTTGATACAAAACAGGCAATTGAGAGAATTTTAGAAGCTAAAAGTATTGTTTTAGATAAAAATTATACTGAAGAAGGTATTCAAATATTAAGAAGACTAAGAAAGAATGTAATAGTTCATCAAATGAAACTAGGGAATGATTCATTTGAGGCAATTAAAAATAAGACTAAAACAATTGAGATGCGCTTAAATGATGAAAAACGATCTAATATAAAAATAGGGGATATAATAGAATTTACTAACACAATGACTTTAGAAAAACTAAAAGTTAAAGTAGATAATATTTACAAATATGCAAATTTTGAAGAACTATATAAGCATCATGATAAAATATCTATCGGATATAAAAAAGAAGAGATTGCCAATCCTAAGGATATGCTAATGTATTATAAAAAAGAAGATGTAGAAAAATATGGAGTGCTAGGGATTGGTCTTAAGTTTTTATAATTATTATTGAAAGAATAAACATTTACTATGACGTCATAGATTTTATTTTTATTAATAAAAGTTCTAAATTATAGCTTAAACATAAGATTTTTTCTACCTGTCACCCACGTGTGAAGCCGTTAAAACAGATTTTGAATTTTCTCTAAAAAAATCCCAAAGAAATAGACTTGCAATCTAGTAATAAAATGGAATATGTGATACAATAAGACTATCTTAAGGAGCTGGTAATTATGATATTACATTATGCCCAATTTAATATAACTACAATCCTGTAAGGCTTAAGCTTTGCAGGATTTATTTTTTGAGAAAAGAGGAAATAAATACTATGATTAAAACAACAGAAATAACAATTATTGAGAAAGATTATTTAACTGATTTAAACAAAATCAAAGAAACTATTAGAACTAACCAAAATAAAGCAATGGTAGTTGTTAATAGTGCCATGATAATGACCTATTATGAAATAGGCACTATTATTAATCAAAGAAAAGTATGGGGAAGCAAATATATAGAGAATCTAGCTAATGATTTAAAAGAATATGGAAAGGGATATTCCTATGAACAATTAAAAAGAATGAGTCATTTAGCAAATGAATTTTCTAATGAGGAAATTAGGTCACACCCTGTGACCCAAATTCCATGGAGCACATTAATAACTGTTATTATGTCAAAATCAAAATCACACGCAGAAATTTTATGGTATATCAATCAAACCCATAAAAATAGATGGTCAAGGAGCCAAGTGGTATTACAATTTAAAGCTAAAGCTTATGAAAGATATTTAATTAATCCAGATACTTCTATACAAGATAGTGAAGTATCTATTAATTCTGAATTAAATGAAATAGTAAAAGATACCTATGTTTTGGATTTTATTGGAGTAAATGATATTATTTCTGAAAAAGAATTACAAAATAGTATATTATCTAATATTCAAAAATTTATCTTAGAACTAGGTCAAGGCTTTTCCTTTGTTAGAGAAAAATATAAACTACCAATTGATGATATAGAATATGAAATAGATCTTTTATTTTATCATATTCCTAGTCATTCATATGTTGTTATAGAATTAAAAACAACAAAGTTTAAACCTGAATATATAGGGCAATTATTATTCTATACAAATTATATTGATGACTATATTAAAAGCGATTTAGATTCGCCTACT
>JBGVLG010000117.1:0-20221 GCA_045124155.1 Anaeroplasma sp. | reverse complement strand
CCTCCAAAATTTATAAAAAAAGAGTAAAAAATGTATAAAAATAGTAAAGTATTTTGGTATTTTATAAAGAAATATTAAAATACTTTTTTCTTTGGTATAAAATGTTAATTTTCTTTAATTATTGAAAATTTTATGATATAACCCGAGTTTGCCTTGAAATAGTAATAAAATCCAGTCGATAAAGTCTAAAAACATAGACTATGACTGGATTTTTTTTAATTTTACTTCTATTTAATGTCTTTTTTTTATGCACTACATTTATGCACTACTATGATAATTTTATATTGTTTTTTAACATTCTAAAATCAATTGGTTTGTATAATTTAACTGGCAATTTGATATCAAAAGAGTCTAAAATTAATTTTAAATCCTTATCATCTATATCATTAAATCTATAATGTTCATCAGCTAGTTTTTCAACTTTCCATTTATTTAGAGCTATTTGAATTCTATCTGCTGATAAAGTATTATTAAATTTATTTGTTATTGCTCTTTGAATTAATCGAAGAAGTATTAGTGCTATTGTACATAGTGTTAGATGTGCTATTCTATGTTCATCAGTTCTTACATATAAAGGTCTAGTTTCCAAAGTTGATTTCATAACTCTAAATTGGTCTTCAATATCAACTAAATTATGATAAGTATCAATTATTTCGTTTTCATCCATATTTGTTTCTGAAGTTATAATAGAATACCAACCTAATAAAGATAATTCTTCATTTACTTTATCAATGTCAATTATTGCTTTTAGATTTTCTGAATCTATAATTTCGCCTGTTTCATCATTTAAAACTTGTTTTTTAAGATATTTTTTAATTTTACTATTGTTTAATCTATTTGATGGAAAAGATTCAGGGTTTTCAATAATTTGTTTTAATGTATCATAGAAAGATTTTTGTTCTTCGTATTCTTTTGTGTAAAATTTTTTTGACCAATAGCTTACTATTTTCTCGCTAGATTTTAATTCGCTTCCGTTTTCTAGAGTATAGGTTTTTGTGTAAGTTTTTGTTTTTATTTTGAAATCATCCGTATTATAAACAAAGTCTTCATCGCTAATTATCCATTTCTTTTCAGCTTTAGTAGATCCTCTTACACTCTTGCTTACTAAGTATCCATTGCCGTTTTCTATAGAAAATTTAGGATTTCCGCCTCGACCAATTCCTTTATCACTGACAAAAATGTATCTATTGTTTTTATCTTTGATAAAATCAACAGAATTATTAAATGATTTTTGCATTGTTAAATGGTCTAATGTATTACCTGGAAATACTTCGATAGAAATAGGTATGCCTTGTTCATCCATTAAAAGTCCCATTTGTACAATTGGTAGTTTTCTTTCTTCTTTACAAACTCCATTTGTTGCTATGCTGTGGTATATTTTAGTTCCTTCATCATCACACTCATATCCCTTATCTTCGGTGAATATGAAGAAGTTTGTGACATCATAATATATGATATTTGTTGTTCTACCGACTTTTTTTCTTAATGTTTGATCAATCCTATTAAAAAATGCATTTTTATGTTTGTAGATAAAATCTAACGAATCAAAAACATTATATTTATAGCTTCCATCATCAATTATTTTATTATAATAATCATCGTTTTGATTAACTGTTGCTATTTTAGAGGCTGGATTTAGTAATCGTCCATAAATTAACAATTTGATAAATCCTAAAACATCATAAGTTATCTTATCGTATGTTTTATACACATTAATATATTGATTTAATCCAATTTCTTCCATTAATTTATCTAAAAGTAAATTTGAAAATAATTTGGGATGGCCAATACATTCTTCAGTGCCTTCATGAATTTGAATATTATAAATTTCCTTTTTTATATCTTTTGATACATATGGTTCTAGTTCTTTGATAATAGGAGTTCCAGCATTAAAAGAAGCACGTAATCTCTCGATAAAATTTTCTTTACCATCATCAAATTTTGAAACAGGACCAATATTTTTAATTGTTCGTTTTCTATTAACAAATTTCTTTTTTTCTTCAGAATATACCCTGTAAGATTCTGAAATTCTTATATACATTTTTTCGTTGTTATTAAATATATCTAAAAACATAATTTCGCCGCCTTTACAATGCACTAATGCACTAATTATATTAAAACACATTTTAAAGAAAAAATCAATAAAAAAAAACAGAAATTATATTAAAAATATAAAATCTGTTTAGAATTTTAATTTATATAAATATTTTGAGGCAAACTTGGGTCTGTTTAGAATTTTAATTTATATAAATATTTTGAGGCAAACTTGGGATTAGCCCTATTGTATTTTAAATCTATTATACCTATAGATAATTTTTATAAAGATAAAAAATGTGATATAACCCGAGTTTGCCAGTTAATAAAGAAAGAAATCCAGTAAATTATCGCGTAATTACTGGATTTTTTGTATTATAGCCCTATTTTTTCTTTTTTATTTTTATGTACGCACATTTATACGCATCACTATATTTTTATATTAACTTTTATGTTTCTTAATTCGGCTCTTTTGTATAATTTTGCAGGGATTTGAATATCAAAGGCCTTAAGTATAATAGATAAATCTTTATCATTAATATTATTGAAACGATAATATTCATCGTTCATTTTATCGACAGTCCATTTGTTTAATGCCATAATAATTCTTTCTGCGGTCATACCTTCTTGCCAGTTTTTATCATTGTCAATTCTAAAATTATCAGTTTGTTTTATTTTATATTGGATTATTCTTAAGATTAGAAGAGATATAAAGCAAATAATTAAATGAGCGTTAATATGTTCTTTAGTTCTAACGAAAATTGGTCTGGTATCTAAATTTCCTTTCATTATTCTAAATTGATCTTCAATTTGAGATAGGCCATGATATTTATCTATCACTTCAATATCAGGCATATTAAGTTCAGAAGTAACAATTTTATAATATCCCATCAAGGAATTAAAGGCATTTATTTTTTCTTCATCTAACATAGCTTTTAGCTTAGTAGAATCTATAACTTCACCAGTATCAATATTTTCTACATCTTTCTTTAAGAATTTCTTTAAATCTTTAGATTGTGATTTGGAAATTCTAAAGTTTTCAGGTGATGTTTTCAGTTTTTCAATGAATTCTAAGAAAGATTTATTTTCGTGTTTTTGTCTTTCTTCAAATTTTTTAGACCAATATACAACTTCCTTTTCAGTTATTTCATGTTCAGTTCCGTATTCATCTTTGACTTTCTTATGAATAATTCTAGATTTACATTTAAATCCTTCATTTAAATAAATATAACCTTTATCATCAACTAACCATTGTTTATCCTTTTTAGTGCTTTTTAAAATACTTTTACTAACAACATAACCATTACCTAAAGAAGTAATATGTAATAGATTTGGATAATTAGTCATACCTCTATCACCAATAAATATAAAACGTTTAAAGTTCATTTCATCCACACTGGATTTTAAGGCTGTAGTAACAGTTTGATGATCTAATGTGTTACCTTTAAACATTTCGATTGAAATTGGAAATCCATTTTCATCCATAAAGATACCCATTTGAACAATAGGTAGTTTTCTATTTTCCTTACTAACTCCCATTTGTCTAATACCATCTTCATCATCAGGATCTTCAGTCTCAAAGTAGAAGTTAGTAACATCATAAAATACTAAATCTGATTTACGATTAAATTTGTTAATCATCACCTTATTTAATTTATTAAATATAGTTTTACGATATTTATATATAAAATCTAAGGTATCATATACATTATATTCATATGGATTAGTAATTATAGGATTATAATAATCATCATTTTGAGATACAGTCGCTATTTTAGAAGCTGGATTTAATATTCTTCCATAAATTAATAATCTAACAAAACCTAACAAATCATATTCGATATTATAAATACTCTTATATCCTCTAAATAATTCAACAAGACCTAATTCTTCAATAATACGTTCTAAAAGACAATGAGAATATAATTTAGGAGAGCCAATTAAATATGGATCACCTTCAGTATATTCTAATTTATATTTTTCTAAAGGTTGTTTCTTTTCACAATAAGGTAATAAAGAAGAAATTAAAGGACAACCATTTTTGAATGATTCTTTTAATCTATTTATATAATCAGGTTTACCATCATCGAATTTAGATAAAGGACCAATATTTAAAATAGTTTTCTTTCTGCCACCTTTGACATTTGGATTATATACACTTTCAACTAAACGTAAATATTCAATACCATTATTTTTAACTTTTTCAATATACATAAAAAATCACCCCATAGATACGTATCTACGCATACAATTATATCATAAAATAGAGTGGAAGTAAATAAAAAAAACGACAAATTATATATAATATATATAAAAAGTCGTTTGATTATATGTTTATTAAAAAATAACTGGCAAACTCGGGACACTTAAACGTATGAAGGTTACAGATGTAGTATTAACAAAACGTTCAAGAGCTGGTTCACCAGTAATTAAACAAATTAAGACAAATCCATTTACATTACAAGCTGTATGTAAGATGACTCCTAATCAATTTAAAGAAAACTTATTAGTTGATGTAAGATATAAAAATGGTAATGATCAAATTGAAGCAAAATCTTTAAAATATAATGTTAGTGATTTAGGTAGAAGTATCTTAAATGAAAACTTCACTAATCCAGAAGGATTAAGAATACCTAATCCAGAACAAAAGGATTCTCCTGTTTCAGGTGATTATTTAATTGAAGTAAGAGATTCTTTATTTAATATGGAAGATGGTGCTGATGAAATTCCTTTAACTTCATCAAAGAAACAAGATAATATTTTAGATGATTTAGAAGCTATTCTAAAACATGAAGCTAAAATAACAGAAAATGAAAAGTTTATTGTTAAAGAAACAAAAGGTTCATTATTCATCAAAGAAAAAGAACCAACTAAATTAAAAATTGATGAATCAAAAGAAGCTAAACGTGAAATTAAATATCGTAAAATATCATTATTTGATGAAGAATAATTTATGAGCTTAGGTTTTATGCCTAAGCTTTTATTTTGGATTTAAAATAAATATTTAATAAAATTATTAAATATGTTATAATGAATTGCCGAAAAGGAGGTTTTAAAGATGAAAAAAGTAATTTTATTCATATTTTTAATTCTTTTAACTATAACATTAGCTTCATGTGAAATGCCAAATTTTGATTTTGGAGGTAATAATTCTACTCCATCTAATCCTACTGTAGAAAAAACACCTGAATCAAACGGTAATGAAGAAACTAATGATGAATTAAATAATAATTCTGGAAGTACTGATTCAGGCACAAATAGTGGAAGCAGTGGTTCAGGCACAAATAGTGGAAGCAGCGGTTCAGGCTCAAATAGTGGAAGCAGTGGTTCAGGCTCAAATAGTGGAAATACTGATTCAGGCTCAAATAGTGGAAGCAGTGGTTCAGGTTCAAATAGTGGAAGTACTGGTTCAGGTTCAAATGGTGGAAGTACTGATTCAGACTCAAATAGTGGAAATACTGGTTCAGGTTCAAATAGTGGAAGCAGCGATTCAGGTTCAAATGATAATCAAAATACAAAATATATAATTAAAGAACCTTCTTTTACAACTAGAACAATCACAAATATTGATGAAATAACTATGGATGATTTCTTTAATTTAGGTAATAAAATTGATATTAAAATTCATATTAGTCAAGCCGAATTAACTAAATTACAAAAAGATTTTGAAACTGGTATGAAATCAGAAATTTATAGATTAGCTAGTAAAGTAATTATTACTTTAATAAATAATGGAAATACATATAAATGGGAATATGAAAATGTAGGTATTCGTCAAAAGGGAAATACTTCTAGAAGAGAAATTTATGATGGAAATGGAAATTTAAATCTAAATCATTATAAATTGTCATTTGATGAAACATTTAATGATATTACAATGTATGATTCTTCATTTATTAATAAATATGGAAATGATACATACAAAGATCGTGAATTCTTAGGTATGAGTGGTTTAGACTTTAAGTGGAATAAGAATTATGACGCTACTCATATTAGAGAAGTATATGCTAATTACTTATACAGAGCCTGTGGTATAATGGCTCAACATTCAGGATTATCTAACCTTTCTTTAGTTCAAACTGATAAAAACAATAAATCTACATCAATGGGATTATGTACCGTATATGAACCTTCAACTAAATCATTCATTAAGCGTAGTCTAAAATCAGAAGAATCATATATTAATATGACTGATTGGAAAACTGAAAAAGATGGTACGTTTGGTGTTGCGGGAGAAAAATATGGTGATTTATACAAGTGTATTTATGGAGCTAATTTAACTAACGGTTCAATATCTGGAAATAATATAGGTATTAGTAATGTTAGTGGTTCTTATATTCCTTTATATGATCGTAAAACTAATAAAGATGTAGTTTATAATGATATATTATTAAGAAATGCTGTTAATGCCATTTCTACTGGTAATTACAATAAAATAAGCCAATATGTTGATTTAGAATACTTAGCTATCTCTGAAGCTGTAGGTTATTTTGTAGGTAATCCTGATTCAATGAGATATAATATGAATAATTTTATGATTTATATGCGTAGAACTGATGGTAAAATGGTCTTTATTCCAATTGATTCAGATCGTTGTTTTGGTATAACAAAGGACTGGAATCCTCGTGATGCATACATGTATACAACTCCATTAGATCGTAAAGATTCAACTAATCAAGATACTATTAGTTTATTATTAAATACCATTTTATCTAATAGTAATAACGAAGCTAAGACTCTTTATTTAGAATACATAGATAAATTAAGTAAATCTGTATGGTTAACTAATGATTGTTTTAATCGGTTCTATAATATGGCTAAAAAATCATATGGTGAACATACATTCTCTTTAAATAATGATAATAATAATTATTCATTTGATAAATATATTACTAATAAACTTAAAACCGTAACAGGCAATAACAATAATGATAATAATAACAATAACGATAATAATCAAAGCCAAACTATTGATGTTTATTTAGTATCAAGTCTTAATGGTTTTTACGCTAATGAAGATTATAAAATGACTAAACTAGATGAATATACATATACTATTACAATTACTGTTGATAAGCTTGAGGAAAATAGTTATATCAAATTTAAGTTTAACAATGGTGGCGGTGATTATAGTAAGATAGATTGGACTGTTGATCAAAATACTCATAAGTTATCTATGAATAAAGGTAGTAGTTATAAGTATTATGATGTAAAAGTTGGAGATAAGCTAACTATAACAATCAATACATCTACACTAGATGTAATAATAGAAAAGAATAAGTAAACGCATTAAACCTGAGTTCTTTATAGAATTTAGGTTTTTTCTTTCATTTTATTAAAATTCATATTAATTTTATCTTTCTTTTAAAATAATGTTATGTTATAATATTATTTAAAGAAAACGTTTACAAATGAAAGGAAAAGATAAATATGCAAGGTAACAAGATTAGAAACGTTGTTGTTTTAGGTCACCAAGGTAGTGGTAAAACAACATTAGTAGAATCTTTATATTCTACAGCTACAGCTAAACCTAGAGGTTTAGTAGAAAAGAAAACAACAGTTAGTGATTATTTACCAGAAGAACATTCTAGATTAAGTTCAGTTAGATTATCTGTTGTACCATTTGATTACAACGAACACCACATTAATTTATTAGACGCACCTGGTAATGATGACTTCATTGGCGAAGCAATCGCAGCGATGAGTGTTGTTAAGGGAGCTATCTTAGTAGTAGATGGTTCTGTAGGTATTGAAGTTGAAACTTTAAAACATTGGAAATTCTTAAGAGCTAGAAATATCCCAACTATTATTTTCGTTAACAAGATGGATAAAGAAAATGTTAGATTTGACAATGTATTTGAAGATATCCAAAATAAATTAGGTAAGAGTGCAATTCCATTCTGTTATCCAATGGGTAAAGATGATGGTTTCGATGGTTTCGTTAATGTTATTAATTTAACAGGTAGAAAATATAATGGTACTACTTGTGAAGATTGTGAAATTTATGATGATAAGAAAGCTAAAGTTTTCGAATTACATAACACAATGGTAGAAGCAGTTGCACAAAGTTCTGAAGAATTATTAGAAAAATTCTTTATGGGTGAAGACTTAACTAAAGATGAAATTAGAGAAGGTTTACGTACTGGTGTATTAAATGGTGAATTAACTCCTGTATTAGTTGGTTGTGCTACTAAGAATATCGGTATTCATACTACATTACAAATGTTAATTGACTATATGGCTAACCCTTCTGATTTAAAACCAGTAGTAGGTCAAGATGAAGCTGGTAATCCTGTAGAAAGAACAACTTTAAATGAAGAACCATTCTCAGCATTTGTATTTAAAACTTATGTTGATTCATATTCTGGTACTACAAGTATCTTTAAAATCAATTCAGGTACTTTAAGTGTTGGTGATGAAGTATATATTCCAAACATTAAGAAAAATATTACAGTTAACCAATTATTCTCTATTTGTGGTGGTAAACAAACTCCAGTACAAAAAGTAGAAGCTGGTAACATTGCTGCAATTAATAAAGTTGATGGTTTAGAAACTGGTATGACTTTATGTAACCCTAAAAATAGAATTGTTTATGGAGCAATTGAATTCCCTACAGCAGTTTATTATAAAGCATTAAATGCAACTAACAAAAATGATGAAGATAAATTAGGTGCTGTTCTTAATAAGATTATGTTAGAAGATAAATGCGTTGAAGTTAGACGTAATATCGAAACTAACCAATTATTAATTGGTACATTAAGTTTAGGTCATTTAAACTATATTTTATCAGTAATGAAGAATTCTTATAAATTAGAAGTATTAGTAACTGATCAAAAGGTTGTTTATAGAGAAACAATTAAAGGTACTGCTAGTGGTTTAGGTCGTTATGTAAAACAATCTGGTGGTTCTGGTTTCTATGGTGTAGTTGATATCGAATTTAGTCCTGCAGCTGAAAATAGTTTTGAAGAAACAGTATTCGGTGGTGCAGTTCCTAAAAACTATTTCCCTGCTGTTGAAAAAGGTTTCCATGAAGCATTAGAAAAAGGTTTATTAGCTGGCTTCCCAGTAATTGGTGTTCATGCTAACTTAAAAGATGGTAAATACCATGCAGTAGACTCAAATGAATTAGCATTCAAGATGGCTGCAATCTTAGCATTCAAAGAAGCTTATTTAAAATGTAAACCAGTAATTTTAGAACCAATCATTAAGATTGTTGTTACTGTTCGTACTGATGATGTTGGTACTATTTTATCTGACTTAAATACTCGTCGTGGTAAGATTATGGGTATGGAAGCTAACGCTGCAAAAGATCAAGAAATTACAGCTTTAGTTCCTGAATCAGAAATCTTAGAATACGTAAATGATTTAAAATCATTAACTCAAGGTAGTGGTTACTTCAGCCGTGAATTTGCAAGTTATGAAGAAGCTCCTGCTTATGTTCAATCTAAGATTTTAGAATCTGTTAAATAATTATTGAAATTAAACTAAGTATTTGATATACTTAAGAAGTATTCTCATAAGGGAGTAGTTCACTAGAAATAGTTATTGTATCTACATAATGGAATATATCCAGGTACAATTGTAAAGAACGAGACTTATGCTAATTAAAGTTAGCCATAAGTCTCTTTTATTTTTTGAAAATAGGTGGTAAAAAATGGGAAAAGTAATTATTACAAGTATATTTTTAGGCATAGGGCTTGCAATGGATGCATGTGCTGTATCTATGGCTAATGGTTTAAAAGAAACTAATATGAAATTAAGAAAAACATTATTTATTGCATTAATGTTTGGTTTGTTTCAAGGTATTATGCCCTTAATAGGTTATTTAGTAGGAAGTCAAATACTTACTAAATTTGAATGGATTATCCCATGGGCTGCCTTAGGTATATTAGGATACTTAGGTGGTAAAATGATTTATGATGGCATTAAAGGTGAAGATGAAGTAGATGATAAATCATTAACAATTAAGGTTATTTTTATTCAAGCTATTGCTACATCAATTGATGCATTGTCTGTAGGTTTTACTATATCTGATTATACATTGATTGAAGCATTTGTATGTGTAGGATGTATAGCAATAATTACTTTTGGTATATGCACTGGTGCTGTTTTTATTGGAAAAAAATTTGGTACTAAACTTGGTAACAAGGCAATATTAGTTGGTGGTATTATATTAATATTAATAGGATTAGAAATCTTTATTTCAGGCATGTTTTTTTAACATGCTTTTTGTATAAATGTTATAGAAAACGTTTACACTTTTATTTATTTGACATATTTTTCTAAAGTAGTATAATAAGCATTGTCAAGTAAGTAGCAAAGATCACTAAATTTATTTTGGTGTGAGTATATCTCTTAAATCTTAAACCTACGCTTGTAGGTTTTTTAAATTTATTTGGCACTTGTAAAGATAGTTTAATATTAGGTAAACTTGAGTATAATTATGAAGGACCATTTAGTCAACATAATTATGGTCTTTCTAGAAAAGGTATTTTTGTTTTTTCGTGAGGACCATGTCAAGTGGTCCTTTTATTTATTTTTTGGAGGTATAGTATGAAAAATCGGCGAGGTAAGTTAAATAACTAATAAATTAAATACTATATATTATAAAAAATGAAGGAGTAAAAAATGAAAAAGACATTTAAATTAATATCATCATTTTTGATGATTTTTATATTAATATTTACATTATCTAGTTGTGATAATGGAAGTGACGCAATTCGTATTGGCTTTTCACCTGATTATGCACCATATGAATTTGTTGATTTAACAAAAGAAGGAAATGATAAATATGCAGGTGCTGATATAGAACTTGCTGAATATATTTGTCAAAAATTAGATAAAGAGATTATTTATGAACCAATGGGTTTTGGTCAAATTTTAATTAGTTTACAATCTGGGAAAATTGATTTAGCTATTTCTGGTTTTACATATGAAGAAGAAAGAGCTAAGAATTTCTTATTTTCAGAGGAATATTTTGTTGAAGGTGAAGGTAGACAAGTTATTATCACTTTAACTTCTAATTTAAATAAATATTCATCATTTGATGAAGTTAATACTAAAGATGTTAGAGTAGGTGCACAAGCTGGATCTGTACAATATAACTTAGCAGTTGAACAATTAGCAAATGCTAAAATAGAACCACATGATAACATTTCTAATATGGTTACATATTTAGAAAACGGTAAATTAGATTGTATCGCAATCAGTGAAACTGCCGCAAATTCATTAATTGCTACAAATAGTAATATTGCTATGATTAATGGAGAATTTGAGGTTGAAGATTCTGGATTATATGTATTAGCTCAAAAGAACGATACAGAATTAATGAACGATGTTAACAAAGTTATTAAAGAAGTAAAAGATTTAGGTTTATATGAAAAATGGATGGATGAATCTGCGACTTTATTTGAAGAATTAGGTGAGAATGCAGGTGAAATAGATTACACATCTACAGGTTTTTCATTTAAAGCTATGGGACAAATGTTTATTAAATATTTCCCAGACTTTGCAAAAGGTTTAGGAATTACATTAGCATTATCTGCAGTAGGTGTATTCTTTGCGGCTTTCTTTGGAATTGTTCTATGTTTAATGAATATGTCTAAATTTAAGGTTTTAAAAGCTATTTCTACGACATATATTGAAGTTATTAGAGGTATTCCATTATTATTACAATTAGGTGTGTTATTCGTTGTAATGCCAACAGGTACATCTAAATTTATTACATGTTCAATCGCTTTAGTAATAAACAGTGCTGCGTACCAAGCTGAAATTTTCCGTTCAGGTATTCAATCTATTGCTAAAGGTCAAATGGAAGCTGCTAGAAGTTTAGGTATGTCTCATTGGCAAGCTATGATTAAAATCATTATTCCACAAGCTATTAGAAATATATTACCATCACTTGCAAATGAGTTTGTTGTATTAATTAAAGAAACATCAATTGCTTCAACATTCTATGTAGGTGATTTAATGACTGTAAAACAAAATATAACTACATTAACATTTGATGCTTTAACACCATTCTTTATTGTAGCTATTATTTACTTTATCGTTACATTTAGTTTATCTAAGCTTATTAGAACTTTAGAAAAGAAGGTGGCTTTATAATGGAAAATATTATTGAAGTAAAGAATCTTTGTAAGAAATTTGGAGATTTAGAAGTATTAAAAGGTGTTACTCATGTTGTTAAAAAGGGTGAGGTAGTTTCTATTATTGGTTCTTCAGGAAGTGGAAAATCTACTTTCTTAAGATGTTTAAACTTACTTGAAACTCCAACTTCAGGTAGTATTTATTTTGAAGGTGAAATGCTTTATGAATCAAATACTGAAATTATTAAAAATCAATTAGCTGAATACAAAAAACAACACCCTAATTTTAAGCAAAACGGTGAATATTTAGAAATATTAACTGCCTATAAAGATGCTGTTAAATTAGATAAAGCATATAAAAAGAATGTAGAAAAAATCTTAAATACTCATCGTCAAAAAATGGGTATGGTATTCCAACATTTTAATGTTTTCCCTAACTTAACATGTTTAGATAATATCTCTTTAGCACCAGTTATGACAGGTAAAATGACTAAAGAAGAAGCTGATGTTCAATCTTTTGAATTATTAAAAAGAATAGGATTAGAAGATAAAGCTAATGTTAAACCAACTAAATTATCTGGAGGTCAAAAACAAAGATTAGCTATTGTTAGAGCTTTAGCTATGAATCCAGATGTTATGTTATTTGATGAACCAACGAGTGCTTTAGATCCAGAAATGGTAAATGAAGTTTTAGATTTAATTAAAGAATTAGCTAAAACAGGTATGACAATTGTTATTGTTACACATGAAATGGGATTTGCAAAAGAAATTAGTGATTGGGTATTATTTATGGATAATGGTGTTATAGCTGAACAAGGTAAGCCAGAACAAGTATTCAACACCCCAAAAACTGATAGATGTAAAGAATTTTTAAGTAAAGTTTTGTAATTAGAAGCAGGAGAAATCCTGCTTTAATTATTAAAATAATTAGTTGAATAAAATTTAAAAAATGATATAATTTATATGATTTATTTAATAGGAGGTTTTCTTTATGAATAGACCAGAGTTAGTTAGTATTGTTGCTGATAAAGTTAACACAACAAAAAAACAAGCAGATGAATTAATTGATGCATTCTTAGAAACAATTATAGAAGCACTTCAAGAAGGAGATAAAGTGGTTTTAACTGGATTTGGTACTTTTGAAGCTCATGATAGAGCGGAAAGAGTAGGACGTAATCCTATTACTGGAGAAGAAATTTCTATTCCAGGTTCTAAAGCTCCAACTTTTAAAGCTTCAAAATCATTTAAAGACGCTATTAATTAATTTAGGACGGTGGTATTATGTTAAGTCCATTTGAATATGTACTTAAAAACAATATAATTGATTTAACTAAATATTTAGAAAATAATTCACCTAATATTGTTGATGATAGAGGTAAAAGTTTATTAGATTATGCCATTAAAGCTCATAATAATGAAATATTCCAATTATTGCTTAAATATTATATAAATCTTAATATAGTTGATGATTTAGGTAATACTTGTTATCATTATGCAGTTATTAATAATCGTTTAGGTTATTTAAAACAATTATTAAAATTAAATGGTAATGCTAATGCTAAAAATAATAAAGGACAAACTCCTTTATACTTAGCTTGTCTTTATGGTAGATATGATATAGTAAGATTATATTTAGAATATTATGACATTGATTTAGGTGAAACTGATAATAATGATGAAACTATTTTTATGGCATTAGTTAGATCAGAAAACTTAGAATTAATTGAATTATTTAATGATTATGATAAATATATTGAAGTATCAAACTATATTGGTGATACTCCACTATGTATAGCTACTAAGATAAATAGTGTTAAGATGGTTGAATTTTTAATATCTAAGGGAGCTTTTGTCAATTCAAAAAATAACTTTAATGAGACACCATTATTTTCAGCTATAGGTAACAATAATCAACAAATAGTTGGCATTTTACTTAAGCATGGTGCGATATTAGATATTAAGAATAAATTTGGTGAAACAGTATTTAATGAATATTTAGATAAAGAAATGATTGAATTTATTAATGATAAAGAATTAGAATATGATTTAAAATCATATGAAAGAATATATCCTTTACATTATTATATTTATTTAAATGATTTTCATAAAATCAATGAATATTTAGTTACTAGATACATTAATGTGGAAGATCCTTTTGGATATACTCCATTAGATTTAGCTATCAAATATAAAGAAGAATCTTTAATAAAAAGAATTAAAGATGGTATAAATAAAGCTAAAATTCAAGTTTTAAAGAAAAAATAACAAATAATTTTATTTATTACAAATAAATAATAGACAAATTATATTCTTTGTGATAGAATTAGTTGGTAAAAAGTTAGAGGTTGCAATGCAAATGAGTAATCTATGGAGAAGGCGTTCTAAGAAGTAGATGAAAGGTAATCATTGCCGAATAATATGTTTAGGCATAAACAGATTATGGTAGTATGGGAAATACCTATATTACTCCTACAGTAATGTAGAGGCGCTACTTAAGTTAGAATTAATGAGTGCCTTATGGGCACTTTTATTTTTGGGAGGTAATTATGGATTACAAGTTATTAAAAGAAAAATATGGTACTCCGCTTTATGTATATAATGTTAATTACATGGAAGATGTAATGAATCAATATAAGAGCAGTTTTAAATCTGAATTATTTGAAACAGAAGTAATTTACGCATCTAAAGCTTTTTGTGTAAAAGAGATGCTTAGATTAGTAAAAGAAAATGGATTAAGTTTAGATACTGTATCTTATGGTGAATTATATACTGCTAAACAAGTTGGTTTTGATTTTAGTAAAATATATTTTCATGGTAATAATAAATCTTTTAATGATTTAAAATATGCATTAGATAATAATGTAGGTAATATTGTAGTAGATAACTTAATGGAATTAGAATTATTAGAAAGTATCTGTAATGAATATAATATAGAGGCTAATATTTTAATTAGATTAAACTTAGGAGTTGAAGCTCATACACATAAATTTATAGTTACAGCTCATATTGATTCTAAGTTTGGTGTTTTATATAATTCGACTGATTATATTAAAATGATTGAGTTATGTAAGAACTCTAACTACATCAATCTTTCTGGTTTCCATTCTCATATTGGTTCACAAATATTTGATTTGAGCGCTTTTAAAGAAGCTATTAAGAGAATGGTTAATATTTGTAAAGATTTTGATTATCCACTTACTTTAAATTTAGGTGGTGGTTTTGGTGTTCATTATACTGATTTAGATAAACCAATCCCATTTAATGAAGTAGGTAAATTTTTAATTGAAAATGTTGAATCATCATTAAAAGAAAATAATATTTCAATTAAGAAACTTTGTATAGAACCTGGTAGAAGTATTGTTGCAGAAGCTGGTTCTACATTATATACAATTGGTTTTACAAAACAAACACCTAATAAAACTTATTATTTTATTGATGGTGGTATGACAGATAATATTAGACCTGCGTTATATCAAGCTATGTATGATGCTGATATAGTTGGCAAGGAAAATGAAATAAAAAATAATATTGTTACTATTGCTGGTAAATGCTGTGAAAGTGGAGATTTAATTATTGAAAATATTATGTTACCTAATGCTGAATCAGGTGATTTATTAGTGACTTATTCAACAGGAGCTTATGGTTATTCTATGAGTAGTAATTATAATAAAGCTTTAACACCTGCTGTTGTTTTTGTTAAAGATGGTAATGATAAGTTAGTTTGTAAAAGACAAACTTTAGAAGAATTAATTATGAGGGAGATCTAAATGGAATTTTATAAGTTTCAGTGTCTTGGAAATGATTATATAGTAATTGAAGAAATAAATTGTGTTGACTATAGTAAACTTTCAATCTATCTATGTGATCGAAAGAAAGGTGTTGGAGCTTTAGGGTTAATTGTTATTAGTCATGATTATTCTAAATATACTTACTATAATAACCAAGGAATTATTAGTAATAGAATTGGTGTAGGTTTAATGGAGTATTTTGAATATATTAAACTAAAGGGGATTAAACTTAAAAATAAGTTAAAATTTATTAATAGTTTTAGTGAGATTGAAGCTTTTATGGAAGAAAATCTAACAACTGTTGATTTAGGTAAACCTATGTATAAGAATCAAATTTTAGCAATTAGTGATGGAATTGATTCATTTGGTAGATTATTACAAATAGATGATTTTCATTATACTATTTATTCAGTTTATTTAGGAGAAATATATACAATTATCTTTGTTGATGATTTAAATAGTTATATTTGTAATAATGGTGATTTGATAGCTTACAACAAGCTGTTTAAAAAGAAAACAAATGTATGTTTTGTTAAGAAAATTAATGATCAAAAGATTGAAGTAAAAGTGTTTGATTATTTAAATAAAAATAATGAATTTAATGTATTAGCTTTAGGGGCTTGTGCTTTGGTTGGTAAAGCTTTAAAGATATTAGATAATAATGTTAATGTTTATGTCGATGATGAATTCATAAATGTAAAGATTGATAGAAAAGAAAATGTAACTATTAGTGGGAAATCTAATTTAGTTTACAAAGGAAATATAGGAGATGAAATATTATGTTAAAAGGTAGTTATGTAGCTTTAGTTACACCATTTAATGTAGATGGAAGTGTAAATTTTGATAAGTTACGTGAATTAATTGAATATCATATTAGTAACAAAACTGCTGGTTTAGTGGTTTTAGGTACTACTGGTGAAGCTACTACAATTAGTTTAGAAGAACAAATTGAAGTTGTAAAATTTAGTTTAGAAATTGTTAATAAACGTATACCTGTTATGATTGGTAGTGGTTCTAATGATACTAAGAAGGCTTGTGAATTATCAAAACTTTATTCTAGTATGGGTGCTGATTATTTATTGGTTGTTACACCTTACTATAATAAAACTAATACACCTGGTTTAATTAAGCATTTCGAAATGATTGCTGAAGCAAGTAGTTGTCCTATCGTTTTATATAATGTACCTTCAAGAACAGGTATGAATATTCCTATTCCTGCATATGAAGTATTATGTAAACATCCTAATATTGTAGGTGTTAAGGAAGCTTCAGGAAATATGGATTATACAAATGAAGTATGTAAATATTTAAGCGATGATTTTGTTATGTTATCAGGTAATGATGATATTATTGTTGATATGATTAAAATTGGTGCATCTGGTGTTATAAGTGTTTTAGCTAATATTGCACCTATGAATACTCAACTTATGTGTGAGTATTCATTAAATAAAGATTTTGATAAGGCTTATGATTTACAAAATAGTTTATTAGATGTAGCTAATAGTTTATTTTATGAAACAAATCCAATTCCTGTTAAAGCTGCAATGAATTATTTAGGTTTTAATGTCGGTGGATATCGTATGCCACTATATGAAATGAGTATAGAACCATATAATAAAATGGTTAATGTATTAGATAGTAATAAGGAGTATATTAAGTAATGAAAGTTTGTGTTGTTGGTTATGGTGCAATGGGTAAAATTGTTGCTGAATTATTAGGTGATGAATTACATTCTGTTGTAGCATTAGAATGTGAAAATAAAAAGTTAGATGATACTGATGGTGAATTTGATTGTATTATTGATTTTTCTAGTCCATTTAATTTAGAGATGATTTGTGATTATGCTAGTAAACATAACAAACCTGTAGTTTTCGCTACTACTGGTTATACTGCAGATCAATTATTTAAAATTAAAGAATTATCTAGATATGTTCCTGTATTACAAAGTGCTAATTTCAGTTTAGGAATTAATTTATTAAATAGAATTGTTAAATTAATTACACCTATTTTAAAGGATGACTTTGATATTGAAATAGTAGAGGCTCATCACCATAATAAGGTTGATGCTCCTAGTGGAACAGCTAAAATGTTATTAAATTCTGTTAAGGATTCTACTAATTTTTATGAAGTTAATGGTAGAGTAGGTAATAGTTTAAGAAAACCTAATGAAGTTGGTGTTCATTCAATTAGAGGTGGATCTATTGTTGGTGAACATGATGTTATGTATTGTGGCTTAGATGAAGTTATTACTTTAAAGCATAGTGCATATTCTAAAAGTGTGTTTGCCGTAGGTGCTATTAAGGCTGCAAGATTCCTAGTTGAACAAGAAATTGGTTTTTATACTATGGATGATGTATTATTTAATGACTAATTAATTATACGGTGTTAAAAATATATCATTAAATAATATGTGAGGAGTTTATATTATGAAGAAGTATAATGTAGGTATTCTTGGTGCTACTGGTGCAGTAGGTCAAGAAATGTTAAATGTTTTAAAAGAATTAAATTTTCCAATAAATGAACTTAAGCTTTTTGCAAGTGCAAGAAGTGCTGGAAAGGTTATTGAATATAACGGTAAAGAATATACTATTTTATTAGCTGAAAAAGGTGCATTTAAAGGTTTAGATTATGTGTTGGGTGCTGCAAGTAATGCAGTGGCTATTGAACTTGCAAATGATATAGTTGAAAGTGGTGCAGTTTTTATTGATAATTCAAGTGCTTTTAGAATGGATGAAAATGTTCCATTAATTGTACCTGAAGTAAATGGAGAAGATGCATTTAAACATAAAGGTATTATTTCAAATCCTAATTGTTCAACTATTATAGCTATGGTTGCGGTTAATGGTATTAACAAGCTTTCTAAAATTAAAGCTATTAATGCATCTACTTATCAAGCAACATCTGGTGCAGGTGCTGCTGGTCCAGTTGAATTAAATGAACAAATGAAAGCTGTTATTAATGGTGATGAGATTGTTAATAATGTTTTCCAATATCAAATTGTTGAAAACTTAATTCCTCAAATTGGATCTTTTTTAGAAAATGGTTATACTACTGAAGAAATGAAAATGCAAAATGAAGGTAGAAAAATTATGCATTTACCAGAACTTTTAGTTAACTGTACTTGTGTAAGAGTTCCAGTTGTTAGAAGTCATTCTATTTCATTAACAGTTGTTACTGAAGATAGATTAGATCTTGAAGAAGTTAAAAAATCTATTCAAAATGCTGGTGGTACTAAACTTTATGATGATCCAGCTAATAAGATTTATCCAATGCCTATTATTACATCTAATCAAGATTTAGTTTATGTAGGTAGAATCAGAAGAGATTTAATTAATGAAAATGGTATTAGTATTTGGTGTGCTGGTGACCAAGTAAGAAAGGGAGCTGCTACAAATGCTATTCAAATTATGATGAAGCTTGTAGGGCTTATGTAGGAGGTTCTTATGTTAGTGGTTACTAAATTTGGTGGTTCATCTTTATCATCATCAACTCAATTTCAAAAAGTAAAAAATATTGTAGAAAGTGATGCAAAAAGAAAGATTGTTGTAGTATCAGCTTTAGGTAAAAGAACAAGTGATGATACTAAAATTACAGACTTACTTTATATTTTACATGCACATTTAAAATATAGTGTTCCTTATAGTGATATTTGGGAAATGATTTATTCTAGATATGTTGAAATTAAGGAAAAGTTAAATATTAATTATGATATTGAACAAGATTTATCTGATCTATATTCAGAATTAAATAAAAATATCTCTAAAGACTATTTAGTTTCTAGAGGTGAATTCTTAACTGCAAAGTTAATGAGTGCTTATTTAGGATATGCATTTGTTGATGCTAAAGATGTTTTATTATTTGATTATAATGGTGTTTTAAATGAAGAAAAAACTAATGAATTAGTTAAAGAGGCTTTTGAAAAACATGGTACAATTGTTGTTCCTGGTTTTTATGGTGGTTTTCCAAATGGAGACATTCATTTATTAAGTAGAGGTGGTTCAGATGTAACTGGCTCTATATTAGCTAAATGTCTTCAAGTTTCTTTATATGAAAACTGGACTGATGTATCAGGTGTTTTAGCTGCTGATCCTAGAATCATTGATAGTCCTAAATCAATTAAAGAAATTACATATTCTGAGTTAAGAGAATTATCTTATATGGGTTTCAACGTTTTACATGAAGAAACTATTTTCCCTGTAAGAAGTTTAAATATTCCAATTAACTTAAAAAATACAAATGACCCTTTACATCCAGGTACATTAATTAAAAATGATTGTAAGGATGAAGAAGAATTAATAACTGGTATTGCAG